>JAGXST010000023.1 GCA_018335555.1 Actinomycetota bacterium
CTCGACCGGCTCGCCCTGCCACAGGCGCTGCGTGCGGGACTGTCGGCGGACGAACTGTTCTGCCTCCACCAGCCCGAGATCGAACTCGCCAGCGGGCAGGTGTTCGGCTTCGAGTCGCTGGTCCGCTGGCAACACCCCGAGCGGGGGCTGATGTCCCCCGACCGCTTCGTCCCGCTCGCCGAGACGTCCGGACTCGCCGGACGGCTGTTCGAGCACGTGCTGGAGCAGTCCCTGGTGGCCCAGGGCCGGTGGGCGACGACGTTGGGGTTCCGGCCGGCGATCTGCGTCAACCTCTCGCCCTACCAGTTGCGCGACCGGCTACTCCCGGCGACGGTGGCGCTGGCGCTGACCCGCGCCGCGGCGCCCGTCGACGGCCTGTGGCTCGAGATCACCGAGAGCGCGATCGCGGACGCCGGTGCGACCTCCACGCTGCACGAGTTGCGCGACCTCGGCGTCCGCCTCGCGATCGACGACTTCGGTACCGGCTGGTCGTCGCTGGCGCGGCTGTCGGAGTTCCCCTGCGACCTGCTCAAGATCGACCGCAGCTTCATCGCCCCGCTCGCCGCCGGCAACCACGCCGAACACCTGGTTCGCGCCACCATCCAGATGGCCCACGCGCTGGGCATCCCGACCGTCGCCGAGGGCATCGAGACCGAGCAACAGCTCGAACTGCTGACCCACCTCGGGTGCGACGTCGGTCAGGGCTACCTGTTCGCCAAACCCCTCCTGGCATCTCTGGCCATCGGTGACGTCGCCCCCGACGGCCGCTGGACCGGCCCCGGCATCACCGAGCGAAACCGAGCCGAACGGTGAGGTCGTCGATCGCCTCGACCCAGGCACGGGCCGCCGCGTCGCCCGATTCCGCACGGTCCACGAGCCACTGACGTCGTTCACGTCTGACCCGCCAGGCGAGGTTCTGCGCCCGGCCGAGATCGACCTCGAACGGCAACGTCTCGGCGATGTCGATCAGCGTCGCGAAGCGGGCGAACACGGCCTCCTGCTCGGCACCGAACGCGGCGAACATCGCGTCGTCGTCGAGCGCGTCGTCGACCGCCCCCGCGATCCGGGCCAGCGTGCCGGCCATGGCGTGGGCGAGGCCGTCCGTGTCGAGGGGGACCCGGAACCGCTCGGCCTCCTCGATGAGCGATCCGACCTGGTCGGGGTCGGGGTTGTGGGCCAACGCGTCGCGCAGCTCGACGTTGACGACCACCTCGGCGGCGCTGCGCAGCGCCGGTGGGACCTTCGCGTCGAGGCCGGCCAGGAACCGCAGCAACGGGCCGCGACCGCGGTAGATCGAGCGATAGGTGTTCTCGACGTCGAGCAGGGCCGTGTCGAGCACGACGTCGAGCAGGCGCCGCTGCTCGTCGCGGAACAGGTCCCGCAGCGAGTAGGCGTCGCGACCGAAGTGCTCGTCGAGGGTGCGGATGGTGTCGGGGAAGTTGGCCTCGTCGAACGCGGCTGCCAGCTCGTCGCACATGGTCGTGTAGGCCTGGTCGCTGCCCGCATCGCGGACTCCGCACAGGAAGTTGTGGTCCCCGAAGTGGATCACGCCGTATTCGTAGGCGTTCTCGGCCTGCGTCACCACCGAGCGGACCGAGATCCGGCCGTAGCCGACCTTCGCCCGGCCGGCTTCGGAGGTCCGTTCGTCGATCCGCTCGACCTCGTAGCAGCCGACCCGTTCGGTGCGGCCGTAGCGTCGGAACAGGCCGCTGATGGCGAAGTGGGCGGCGACCTTGCGGAAGTTCGCCATGGCGGGCTGCACGAGCTGCTCGTAGACCGCTCGTCCGTCGCCGTACAGGGACAGGTTGCTCGGTGCCTTTGCGAGCAGTTCGAGGAAGGGCGCCTCGAGCCCGGGCAGGTCGAGCACCTGCTGGGCGAGTTCGACGACGCGGGCGGCGTAGGCGAGCACCTGCACGGTCTCGATGCGTGAGAGCTCGTCGAAGAACCAGCCGCAACTGGTGTACATCAACAGGGCATGGCGCTGCAGTTCGAGCAGACGCAGCACCTCGACCCGTTCGTCGCCGGACAGCGTCCGCGTGGCGTGTCGCTCGAAGAACGCCGCCTGGGTGTCCGTGGTGCGGTCGAGGAGGATGGCGACGTAGTCGTCACGGGCCTCCCACGGGTCGCGCAGCAGCCGCCTGGTCGTCGCCTCGAAGGCCGGGCCGACCTCGTCGCGCAGGTGGTCGAGGGCCTCGCGCAGCGGCGCACGCCAGGCCTGTTGCCCACCGGTGTCACCGTTGGTGCACCCGCAGTCCGAGCGCCAGCGCTCGATGCCGTGGGCGCAACTCCACGAGCTGTCCTCGACGATGCGCGCCTCGTACTCGGGTGGGAACAGCTCGAGGTACTCGCCGTAGTTGGTCAGCCGGACCCCGTCGGTGTTCGACAACCGGTGCAGGGCGTGCGCCAACGCCATCTCGCCGTGCCGGTGATGGTGGCCGTAGCTCTCGCCGTCGGTGGCGATGTTGACCAGTGTCGGCCCGCTGCGGTCGGGGAAGGCGTGCAGCAGTCGGTCGGCGAGGCGGTCACCGGAGTTGAGCAGCCCCTCGAAGGCGACGGCCTGCGACACGCGCGCGTCGTAGAAGAACACGTCGAGGTGGCGCCCCGACGGCAGGTTGACGCGGTAGGGGCGGGTCGGGTCGACGCGGCCGCCGCCCACGTCGCTCCACTCGCCCTCGGTGGGGTCCGGCCCCGATTGAGGCAGTGGACGGACCGCTGCCGCCTGGTACGGGGACAGGACGGTGAACGTGACGCCGTTGGCGGCGAGTACCTCGAGCGTGGCGGTGTCGGCGGCCGTCTCGGCCAGCCACATGCCCTCGGCGCGGCGGCCGAAGCGGTGCTCGAAGTCGCGCAGGCCCCACACGACCTGGGTCTGCTGGTCGCGGGCGTCGGCCAGCGGCATGATCGCGTGGTTGTAGACCTGCGCCATGGCCGAGCCGTGGCCGCCGAAACGTTCGGCGCTGCGCCGGTCCGCGTCGACGATGCCGGCATGCACGTCCGGGGCGTGGTCGGACATCCAGGCCAACAGGGTCGGCCCGACGTTGAAACTCATCCGGGCGTAGTTGTTCACCAGGCGCAGGATGCGCCCGTCGTCGTCGAGGATGCGCGCGGACGTGTTGGGCCCGTAGCACTCGGCGGTGATCCGCTCGTTCCAGTCGTGGAACGGCCACGCGGAGTCCTGCTGCTCGACCTGTTCCAACCACGGGTTCTCGCGTGGTGGCTGGTAGAAGTGGCCGTGCACACAGATGTAGCGATCCACAGGGGCCTCACGGCGTCGGACGACGGACGGGCCAGCCTACGCGAGGCCGGCCTGCGTCCTGTCTCGGCCTCAGTCCTCGGTGCGTGCGGGGTCGTGTGACAGCACCAGGACGCCCAGTGGCGGCAGGTGCAGGTTCACGGAGTGGGCGTGGCCGTGGTAGGGAAGCGGCGTGGTGTGCACCCCGCCGTGGTTGCCGACCCCGGCACCGCCGTAGTCGAGCGCGTCCGAGTTGAACCGTTCGGCCCAGAAGCCGCGTGTCGGCACACCGACCCGGTAGTTGTCACGCGGGACGGGCGTGAGGTTGAGCACGACCACGACCTCGCGCGACCCGTCGCGGGTACGCCTGCGGTAGGCGATCACGCTCTGTTCCCAGTCGGTGGCGTCGACCCAGGCGAACCCGGACCCGTCCACGTCACCGTCGTGCAGCGCCGGTTCGTCGCGGTACAGCCGCGCCACGTCGCCGAGGCAGCGCAGCAGACCTGCGTGCCGCTCGTGCTGGAGCAGGTGCCAGTCCAGCGAACGTTCGTGGCTCCACTCCTGCCACTGCCCGAATTCCTGGCCCATGAACAGCAACTTCTTGCCGGGCTGGGTGAACATGTAGGCGTACAGGGCGCGAAGGTTGGCGAACTTCTGCCACTCGTCGCCGGGCATCTTGGTCAGCAGCGACCCCTTGCCGTGGACCACCTCGTCGTGCGAGAGCGGCAGGCAGTAGTTCTCGGTGAACGCGTAGATGGCCCGGAACGTCAACTGGTCGTGGTGGTACTTGCGGTGGACCGGGTCCTGCTGGAAGTAGGCCAGCGTGTCGTGCATCCAGCCCATGTCCCACTTCATGCCGAACCCGAGCCCGCCGATGTAGGTCGGGCGCGAGACCATCGGCCAGGCGGTCGACTCCTCGGCGATGGTCTGCACACCGGGGAAGGCCTCGTAGATCGCCTCGTTGAAGCGGCGCAGGAACGCGATCGCCTCGAGGTTCTCGTTGCCGCCCCATTCGTTGGGGATCCACTCGCCGTCCTTGCGCGAGTAGTCGAGGTAGAGCATCGAGGCCACCGCATCGACCCGGATGCCGTCGACGTGGTACTCCTCGAGCCACCACATCGCCGACGAGAGCAGGAAGCTCACGACCTCGGGCCGGCCGTAGTTGAAGATGTAGCTGTTCCAGTCGGGGTGGTAGCCCTTGCGTGGGTCGGCATGTTCGTACAGGTGGGTGCCGTCGAAGTAGGCCAGTCCGTGCTCGTCGGAGGGGAAGTGCGACGGCACCCAGTCCAGGATCACGCCGATGCCGGCCTGGTGGAGCCGGTCGACGAGGTACTTGAAGTCCTGCGGGGTCCCGAAGCGTGACGTCGGCGCGAAGTAGCCGGTGACCTGATAGCCCCACGAGCCGCCGAAGGGATGCTCGGTGATCGGCATCAACTCGACGTGCGTGAACCCGAGTCGCTGCACGTGCTCGATGAGGGGCTCGGCCAGTTCGCGGTAGTTGAGCGGCCGGTTGTCGTCCTCGGGCACGGTCCGCCACGAGCCGACGTGCAGTTCGTACACCGACATCGGCTGGTCGAGCGCCTGCTTCTGCTCGCGCTCGGCG
>JAGXST010000024.1 GCA_018335555.1 Actinomycetota bacterium
GCCTCGGCCGCCTCGACCATCGCGATGCCGATGCGGTCCTTGACGCTGCCGCCGGGGTTGAGCATCTCGAGCTTGGCGATCAGCGTCGGCGGCACGCCCTTCGACAGGCGGTCGAGGCGCACCAGCGGGGTCTCGCCCATAAGCGCCAACAGGTCGGGGGCGACCTCGCGGCCGCGGTCGTCACGCGGCAGGTGCGGGCCGGTCAGCGGGTCGTGTTCGATCCCCAGGGTCCTGGTGTAGATCGAGCGGTCGGTGACGTCGATGGGGACGGACATCGCGGGCCTCGAGGTGACGCGAACACGTCGGTAGACGGCGTCCGCACGGCGGTGGGCGGACTGGCCGACGAGGGTAGTCAGCGCCGTCCGGCCCCATGCCGCGACGCACGGCGACCGCCCGACCGTGGTACGAACCCACCGGGACGCAACGCCGGACGTGGAGGGACCGTGACGCAGACGAGTGAAACGGAGGGCGACGAGGCGGTCGACCGCCTCGCCCGCGCGGGCTTCGCCGCAAAGGGGACGCTCTATGCGGTGCTCGGCCTGTTGGCCGTCCGGCTCGGCCTCGGCGGCAGTGGCGCCGGGGACACGAGCCAGCAGGGGGCGATCACCAGCCTGGCCGACCAGCAGCCGTTCGGCAGTCTGCTCGTCGGCCTGCTCGCCGTCGGGCTGACCGGGTACGCGCTCTTCCGGGCCGTGCAGATCTTCCGCGGCGATGCTGCGTCGTTCAGTTCGCTGCCCGACTGGTTGGCGCGCATCACGTTCGCGGTTCGGGCGATCATCTACGCCGGGCTCGCCTTCCTCGCCTGGCGGGAGCTGCTCGGCGGTGGAGGAGGGGACGACGAGACCGAACAGAGTGCAACCGCAGCAGTCCTGGAGATGCCGGGTGGGCAATGGGTCGTGCTCGCGGTGGCCGTGATCATCCTGATCGTCGGTGGCAAGCAGATCCACGAGGGCTGGACCTGCGGCTTCCGCGACCACCTCGGGTTCCACGGCATCAGCGGCGGCGCCCGCACCAGGCTCGAGTGGATGGGGCGGGTGGGACACGTCGCCCGGGGCATCGTGTTCCTGGTCTCCGGTGGCTTCCTCGGGCTGGCCGCGTGGCGGCACGATCCGGACCAGGGCGTTGGTCTCGACGCGGCGTTGCAGGAGGTCGTCGAGGCGCCGTACGGCCCGTTCCTGCTGACCGCGATCGGGGTCGGCCTCGTCCTCTACGGGGCATTCTGCTTCGTCGAGGCCCGCTACCTCCGCGCCTCGCGAGCCGACTGAGTGGCGTCCATGGGCAATGGCGTGACACCGGACGGGTCGCCCGTGGCGGCCTATCTCGCGATCCCGGTCGATCGCGACTTCGCACCGGTGCTCGACGACCTGTGGCCGGGCGCCTCGGTGCTCGACCTCGGCTGCGGGGTGGGTCGGCTGGCCAACGAACTCGCCCGCCGTGGGCACGAGGTGGTCGGCGTCGACGAGTCCGCCGAGATGCTGGCTCATCTGGACGCGGGTGTGCAGGCGGTCCAGGCGCGCATCGAGGACCTCGACCTCGGACGCACCTTCGACGTGGTGGTGCTGGCCAGCCACTTCGTCAACACCGCCGACGCGGTCGAGCGCCATGCCCTGCTCGCGTGCGTGGCACGGCACCTGTCGCCGGGCGGATCGGCCTACGTCGAGCACTGGAACCCGGACGTGATCGACGACCTCCACGACGGGGAGGGGACCGCGGGGGACGTGGTGCTGCGCTTCCGGCTGCTCGAGCAGCGGGGCGCGGAGTTCGACGCCGCGATCACCTACGTGGTGGGTGGCGAGGAGTGGACCCAGACGTTCACCGCCGAGATCCTCGACGAGGCGCAGTTGGAGGCCGCCGTGGAGGCCGCCGGCCTGCAGGTGTTCGGTCGCCTCGACCCGAAGTGGCTCGTCGCGACGCGGTGAGCCGTCAGCGGGCGGCGTCGAGCAGCGCGTCGAGGTCGGCCATCCCGGGCCAGCCGGGGCCATCGCCGACCTGGCCGAGCGGCGGGCCGCCTGGGCAGGCGACCGCGAACCCGTTGCCGTCGGCAGCGACCCAGCCGCCCGGCGCGTCGGTGACCTCGTAGGCGAACACCAGGACCGAGGCGCCGGCCGGCACGTCCCTGGTCAACGCGGCACTTCGCGCCGGATCGCCGTCGAAGGCGATCGACACCCGGACCGTGTCGCCGGCCCCGGCATCGCCCTTGATCGTCTCGGTCACCTCGAACTCGAAAGCGAGGTAGGACTCGCCGGCCGGGCCCGGTCCGTTCGCAGCCGCGGCGGCGCCGGTGAGGACGCCCGCGACGACCAGGTCGACGTCGTCGGCCAGGTCGGCAGGCGTGGCCGGGGCGGCCTCGTCGGGCGCGATCCCGGTGTCGGCCAGCCTCGTCCCGAAGCCTCTGACGTCCGCGCAGACGTCGGCCGCCGCCGTCATCGCCGAGTCCGGCTCGTACACCAACAGCGCGGTTGCGCCGTCGTCGGCCACGTGCCAGTGGACGATCCGGCCGTCGTCGAGGGCGACGGGTTCGCGAACGTCGCCGTCGAAGCGGAGGTCGGTCCACTCGCCGGAGACACGGTCGAGCACGGCGCCGGCCCAGCAGGACGTGATCACCACCTGCGTGTCGGTCGCCGCGATGTCGGGTGGGCACTCGGAACCCGCAAGGCCGGTCTTGGAGACCGGCAGCTCCCACACGCGCTCGTCGAGGTCGAACTCGGCGAACACCTGGCCATAGTCGACCGCCACGAGACGGTCTCCGGCCATGGCTGCCCGCGCAGCCTGGGGCGACAGTGGCGAGTCCGGCAGATACTCCCACGCGTCCGACTCCGGTGTGTACGCCGCGAGCCTCGCCGTCAGGGACGACGCGCGGTTGGTGGTGCTGAGCCAGTTGCCGAGCAGCAGGACCTGTTCGCCGTCCCACAGCACGGTGGTGTGGTAGTCGCGGTTCACGCCGAACGGGGCCGCCGCCAGGTCGCGCCATTCGCCCGTGTCCGGATCCATCGCGGCCACGCCGCTCGGGGCGTCCGCGGCTGGCGCCTCGAGGACGACGACGAAGTCGTGACCGGTCCAGACACCCCCCACCGGTCGGGCGTCCGGCAGCGGTAGCGCGGTCCAGCGAGCAGTCGTCGGGTCCAACAGAGCCGCGCCGTCGTCCCCGACGACCAGGGCGCGGTCGCCGCCACCGATGGCCAGTCGCAGGTCGGTCAGCTCGGGTGTCGGCAGGCACCGCCAGCCGTCCCCCGGTCCGAACAGCGCCGCCGCAGGGGAACCTTCGACGGCCAGCGCCAGCACCTGATCGTCGACTGCAACGAGCGAGCCGCCGGCCACCGCAGCCGGCGGCGCTGCCGCGGCGGTTCCGAGCGAGGCGGTGATCGGTGGCGGTGCGGCAGTCTCCGCCACGTCGCAGGCCGGGGACCCGGAGAGGTCGCCGTCGCCGGTCGACTCGTCGTCGCTCCCGGTCGACGGCTGCGGCGGTTCGGACGGCGCGGCCTCGGACGGGGCGAGCGGTTCGACGGTGATGCGGTCGACCGACGGCTCGGGCAGGCCGTTCAGGATCCCCACGACGACGGCGATCGTCGCGACGCCGGCCGTGGCGCCCTGCCAGACGCGGCGGCGGCGTGCCAGGCGAACCACCTCGTCGGCGTCGTGCCCTCGGGTGAGCCGGGTGGCCCGCTCGCGCAGGGACTCGCCGGCGCGGTCGAAGTCGTCGCGAGGTTCCATGGTCATCGCTCCTCGGCGATCAGGGCGGCGTAGCGCTCGCGGGCGGCGTGCAGGCGGGACTTGACGGTGCCCTCGGGACAGCCGAGAACGGTCGCGACGTCCGCGACCGGGAGGTCGGCGGCGTAGTGCAGGGCGACGGCCTCGCGCTGGGCGCGGGGGAGACGCCGCACCGTCGCCCAGAACCGCACGTCGTCGTCGGCCAGTGGCGGGACGCCTGTGGCCTCGGCGTCGCGGCGTCCTGCCAGTCGCGTCAGAGCACGCGTCTCGGCCGCGAGCCGTCGCAGGCGCGACGTGGCGGCGTTGAGCGCGACCCGGTGCACCCACAGGTCGGGCCGATCCATGCCGGCCACGTCATCCCAGCGGCGATAGGCGACCAGGAACGCCTCCTGGACGATCTCCTCGGCCGGCACGTCGCTGCCACGCAGAGCGAGGACGACGGCCAGCGTGCTCGCATGATGGCGCGCATAGAACGTCGCGAAGTCGGCCGTGCCCACGGTCTCCGCGATCGCGTGCCCCACCATGTTCGTCACCGGCGCCTGCCTCTCCCACGCTAGAGAGACGCGCGGGAGGGGGCGGCAGGTTCGACGGATCCGGGGACGGCCGATCGAGTACCCCCGGAAGGAATCGAACCTTCGCTTCTGGCTCCGGAGGCCAGTGCTCTATCCACTGAGCTACGGGGGCGTGCGGGCGTCATATCGTGACGCGGCCACCGAAGGTAGCACGCGCGCCTGATGGGCCGAACGCGCGGCGAGAGCGCACGCATGCCCCGGGTTGGTGCAGCCGCGCACGTCACGTACCGAAGGGGATAGCGTCCGGCGCACATGGAGGTGACGCGATTGGCACGGGTGCTCGCGGTCGACGACGACCCCACGATTCTGCGGCTGCTGCAGGTCAATCTCGAGATGGAGGGACATGACGTCCTGACCGCCGAGAACGGCCAGAGCGCGCTGGAAGTGATCCGCGCCGAGCGGCCCCAGGTCGTGCTCCTGGACGTGATGATGCCCGAGATGGACGGGTTCCAGGTCTGCGAGGCGGTACGCGCCGATCCGGACATCGCCGACACCCCGATCGTGTTCGTCTCGGCCAGGGCGCAACAGGCCGACCTCGACCGCGGCTACGCCAGCGGCGCCGACGGCTACATCACCAAGCCGTTCGATCCGCTCGACCTGATCGAGACCATCGAGCGGCTGGCTCCCGGCCGCGCCTGAGGCGTGGGTATCGTCGGTGCTCCACACCGACCACGTCCCTGCCCCTGAAGGCGCTCCCGCATGGCCCGTCCCGAACTGCTCGATCCCGTCCTCGGCGACCTCGCGTCGCGGATCCGCGCGGCCCTGCTCGCTGCCGGCCTGCCCGAGGCCGAGGCGGACCTCGAGCGGCCGCGTCAGCCCGAACACGGTGACTGGGCCACGACGGCGCCGCTGCGACTGGCCAAGCCCGCCAAGCGGCCGCCGCGCGAGATCGCCCAGGCGCTGATCGACCACCTCGACCTGCCCGACGCCGTCGAGTCGGTCGAGATCGCCGGACCGGGGTTCGTCAACTTCCGCCTCGCACACCGCTACCACGAGGCCCTCGTGCACCGGGTCGTCGCGGCCGGCGACGACTACGGCCGCCGCAACCGGGAGCAGGGCGAGCGCGAGACGGTCAACGTGGAGTTCGTCTCGGCCAACCCGACCGGTCCGCTGCACGTAGGCGCCGGCCGGTGGGCGGCGACCGGTGACGCGATCGCCGCGCTGCTCGAAGCCGACGGCCACGAGGTGGTGCGGGAGTACTACGTCAACGACGCCGGCGAGCAGGTCCGACGTTTCGGCGAGTCGGTCGTGCTCACCGCGCGTGGCCTGCCACTCGGCGACGACCACTACCGCGGCAGCTACATCCCCGAGGTCGCCGAGCAGTTGCGCGCGGAACACGGCGACGGGCTCTTCGAGGACATCCCGGACACCGAGATCCAGCTCGGCGGCGGTGCCGAGCACGCTGCCGACGGCGAGCTCGTCGAGGATGCTGCGGTGACGGCCGACCCGCGGGTCGACCCCCGCATCGGCGCACGTGTCGGCGTCCTGGCGGTCGAGGCGATGCGGCAACGCATCCAGGGCCAGATGCACCAGCTCGGCGTCGACTTCGACGTCTGGTTCTCGGAGCGCCACCTCCACGACACCGGTGCCATCGAGGCGGTCATCGGGCAGCTCAAGGCGGACGGTCGCACCTACGAGGCCGACGGGGCGACCTACCTGCGCACCGAGCAGTTCGGTGACGACAAGGACCGCGTCATCGTCCGCTCCGACGGGCGACCCACCTACTTCGCGTCCGACCTCGCCTACATGCGCGACAAGTGGGAGCGCGTGACCGCCGACGGCCGCAGCGGACGCCTGTACTACCTGCTCGGCGCCGACCACCACGGCTACGTCGGACGGCTGCTCGCGGCCGCCGAATGCCTCGGTCTGCCGCGCGACCGGGTCGAGGTCCGGATAGGTCAACTCGTGAACCTGCTGCGCGGCGGCGAACCGGTGCGCATGTCCAAGCGGACGGGCGAGATGATCGCGCTCGACGAGGTCGTCGACGAGGTCGGTCCCGACGTCACCCGCTACCACTTCCTGCGCCAGGGCCTCGACACGATGGTCGACTTCGACCTCGACGTCGTCGCCCAGCAGTCGATGGAGAACCCGGTCTACTACGTCCAGTACGCCCACGCGCGCATCAACTCGTTGATCCGTACCGCGGACGAGCGCGGCTTCGACCACGGCTCCCTCGAGGATGCCGACCTGACACGGCTGACCCACCCGGCCGAACTCCAACTGCTGACCGCGATGGCGCAGTTGCCGATCGTGGTCGACGACGCCGCCGACCTGCGTGCCACCCAGCGTCTGGCCCGCTACGCCGAGGAGTTGGCCGGCACCTTCCACCGCTTCTACACCGAGTGCCGCGTCCTGGTCGAGGGCGACGATCAACTCGGGCAGGCCCGCTACTGGCTGGCCGTCGCGGCCAAGCAGGTGCTGGTCAACGCGCTCGCCCTGTTGCGGGTGACCGCACCGGAACGGATGTGAGCGGGATGGGACCCGGACCATGGCCGCTGACGGCCGAACGCGACGACGCAGGCGCGCTGCACGTCGGCGGCGTCGCGCTGACCGAACTCGCCCGCGAGCACGGCACGCCGCTGTGGGTGGTCGACGAGGCCGACCTGCGCGAGCGCTGCCGCCGCTACCGCGAGGGCTTCCCCGGCGTCGAGGTCGCCTACGCGTCCAAGGCGTGGTGCACGACCGCGATCCTGCAGATCGTCGACGAGGAGCGGCTGCTGATCGACGTCGTCTCCGGCGGTGAGATGCACACCGCGCTGGCCGCGGGCGTCGACCCGGCCAACCTCGTCTTCCACGGCAACAACAAGTCGGTCGCCGAACTCGACCGCGCCGTCGAGGTCGGGGTCGGCCGCATCGTGGTCGACTCCTTCGAGGAACTCGACCGGCTGGAGAAGGTGGCGGCCGACCGTGACGTCGTCGTCCCGATCTGGTTGCGCATCACGCCCGGCATCGACGCGCACACCCACGACTACGTGCGCACCGGACACGACGACTCGAAGTTCGGCTTCACGCTCTCGCTCGGGCTCGCCGACCAGGCCGTCCGCGCCGCCCGGGAGCACCCGCACCTCGAGGTGGTCGGCATCCATGCCCACATCGGGTCGCAGATCTTCGGGACCGACCCGTTCGTCGCCAATGCCGAAGTGGCACTCGACCTGCTCGCCCGCTGGCGCGACGAGTTCGGGCTCACGCTGCGCGAACTCAACCTCGGCGGAGGCATGGGCATCCGCTACACCCACGAGGACCACCCGGTCGAGGTGGCCCGCTACGGCGAGGCGGTCCTGCGCGCCGTCGACGAACGATGCGAACGGCTGGGCCTCGACCGGCCGCGACTGGTCGTCGAGCCGGGTCGCGCCATCGTGGGCCCCTCGACGCTGACCCTGTACGAGATCGGCACCGTCAAGGTGCTGCCGGGTCTGCGCACCTACGTCAGCGTCGACGGCGGCATGAGCGACAACATCCGCCCGGCCCTCTACGACGCCGAGCACGAGGTCGCCCTGGCCAACCGCGCCGGGTCCGACGACCCGATGCCGGTCTCGATCGTCGGCAAGCACTGCGAGTCCGGTGACCTGGTCCGCGAGCACGGCTCCCTGCCCTCCGACGTGGCGGTGGGGGACCTGCTCGCCGTGGCGGCAACGGGCGCCTACACCGAATCGATGGCGTCCAACTACAACCGGATCCCCCGCCCGGCCGCGGTGCTCGTCAGCGACGGAGACGTCCGCACCATCATCCGGCGCGAGAACCTCGACGACCTGCTGGCCCGCGACGTCCCGCTGTGAACAGCGGACGGTCATGAGCGAGACGATCCGGCGGGTCGACGAGCGTCTCGGGTTGGCCGTGATGCGCGTGTCGTTGTCGGGCCGGTCGCTGGTCACCTACGCGCGCGACCACGTGACCGTCCGCACGCCGTCGCGGCCGGACTTCCGCGACGGCAACACCCTCGACCTGCTCGAACCACCCGCGCCCGACGACCTCGCCCGCTGGGTTGCACGCTTCGAGGAGACGATCGGGGTGCTCGGCGCGGACCGCGTCCGCGTGCGGTGGGAGGTCCCGCTGTCGTCGGACGCGCCGGCCGCGTCACCGGTCCCGGACGACGGCCTGCTCGCTGCAGCGACGGCGGTCGGGCTGGCGCTCGAGCCGACCACGGTCCTGCTCCTGCACGACCTCGTGGTCCCTCCTCCCGCGCCGGTCGCGGTTGCGCCCGTCCCGCCGCCATCCGTCATCGACCCGCAACCGACCGACCGTCGCTGGCACGCGGCGACGGTGCTGTACCGCTACGACGGCGAGGACACCGACGACCCGGATGCGTGGCGCACCTGGGACGAGGAGTTCGTCGCCTGGAGCGTCGACGTCCAGCGGGAACTGGCTGCGGCCGACCGGGCCCAGGTCTGGGTCGCCCAGCGCCACGGTGGGCCGGTCGGACGCGCG
>JAGXST010000025.1 GCA_018335555.1 Actinomycetota bacterium
TGACCCGCTTCGCGCTCGGCATCGGGTTCGGGTTGTTCCTGGGCGCGCTGATCGCGGTCAACCTGATGGTGGCCCGTCGCCTGCGGCCGTTCTACATCCCCTCGACGCCGCAGCAGGCCCAGATCCAGCGCTACCGCGAACTGGCCGACCCCTACCTGCCGTGGCTGATCGTGGGCGTCGCGTCGGTGTTCGGGTTCACCTCCGGCGTCGCCGTGAGTGCCCAGTGGGACAGCTTCCTGCTGTGGCTCAACGGCGGCACCGTCGGGCAGGCGGACCCGCAGTTCGGCGCCGACCTCGGCTTCTACCTGTTCGACCTGCCGTTTTTGAGCTTCATCCAGACCTGGCTGTTCACCTCGCTGGTCCTGACCGCGATGCTGACCGTCGGTGCCCACTACCTGCTCGGCGGGATCCGCCCCGAGGCCGAGGTCGAGAAGGTGCTGCCGGCGGTGCGCGTGCACCTGTCGGTGGTGCTCGCGCTCATCCTGGCCGTGCGCGGGTGGGGCTACTGGCTGGACCGCTACGAGTTGCTGTACTCGCCGCGGGGCACCGTGACCGGTGCGTCCTACACCGACGTCAACGCCGAACTGCCGGCGCTGTACCTGCTGCTCGGCGTCACCGCGATCGCGATCGTGCTGGTGCTGGTGTCGATCCGACAGCGCGGGTTCCTGCTGCCGGGCGCGGCCGTCGGTCTGCTCGTGGTGGCCTCGATCATCCTGCAGGGCGCCTACCCGGCCGCCATCCAGCGGTTGCGCGTCGACCCGCAGGAGCTGGCCCGCGAGCAGCCGTTCATCGAAAGAAACCTCGCCGCGACCCGCGACGCGTTCGGGCTCGCCGACGTCGAACTGCAGCCGTTCGACATCGCCAACGACCTCGACGAGGCCGACGTCATCGAGAACGACGTCACCCTGCGCAACGTGCGCCTGTGGGAGACCGAGGTGCTCGAGACGACCTACCAGCAGCTGCAGGCGCTGCGGCCGTACTACCAGTTCAACGAGGTCGCGATCGACCGCTACGAGATCGACGGCGAACTGCGCCAGGTGATGCTCTCGACCCGTGACCTGTCCGCGTTGCCCGAGGGCAGCGACTCGTGGCAGAACCGGCACCTGACCTACACGCACGGCTTCGGCATCGTCGCCTCGCAGGTCAACACCGCCAACGCGCAGGGCCAGCCGGTGTTCCTGGCCTCCAACATCCCGCCCGCCGGTTCCGACGAGGTCCTGCCGACCGAGGAACCGGGCGTGTACTACGGCACGTTCGCCAACCCGAGCTTCAACCTGGTGCGCACCGACGCGGTCGAACTCGACTTCGAGTCGCCCGACGGCAACACCCAGGAGCCGACCGTCTATGACGGTGAGGGCGGGGTCGGCATCGGCACGTTCATGCGCCGGCTGGCGTTCGCGCTGCGCTTCGGTGACTACAACCTGGTGCTGACCAACTTCATCACCGACGAGTCGAAGATCATCTACAACCGGCAGGTCGTCGACCGTGTCCAGCAGGTGGCGCCCTTCCTCGAACTCGACTCCTCGCCCTACCCGGTCGTCACCGAGGGCCGGATCAAGTGGATCGTCGACGCCTACACGACCTCCAACGCCTACCCGTACTCCGAGCAGGGGCTGCTGACGCTCGGCAACCGGCAGATCCCGGTCAACTACGTGCGCAACTCGGTCAAGGCCGTCGTCGACGCCTACGACGGCGACGTGACCCTGTACCGGGTCGAGAACGACGACCCGATCCTCGACGCGTGGGAGGAGGCGTTCCCGGGCCTGGTCCAGGCGGCCGACCAGGCGCCGGCCGACATCGTGGCGCACTTCCGCTACCCGCAGGATTTGTTCCGGCTGCAGTCGGACCTGTACCGGACCTACCACATCCCCGAGGCGTCGGCGTTCTACAACCGCGCCGACGCGTGGTCGATCCCGCGCGACCCGGCGTTCGCCGCCAACCAGGGGACCGGTGCCGCCAACGACCTGGTCACGACCGGCAACCAGCGCGCCATGCAGCCCTACTACCTGCTGATGCGTCTGCCGGGGGAGGAGACCGAGGAGTTCGTCCTCATCCAGCCCTACCTGGCCCGCGACCGCGAGAACATGGTGGCGTGGCTGGCCGGGCGCTCCGACGGCGACAACCTCAACGATTTGTTCGCGGTCCGGTTCCCGACCGACTCGCAGGTGCTGGGTCCGTTGCAGGCCCAGGCCCGCATCGAGCAGGACGACGACATCTCGGCCTACATCACCCTGCGTGACCGTGACGGCGTCGAGGTCCGACGCGGCAACCTGCAGGTGCTGCCGATCGCCGACTCGCTGCTCTACGTCCAGCCGCTGTTCCTGCTCAACCCGCAGGCGCAGATCCCCGAACTCGCCCGGGTCGTGCTCGTCATGGGGACCCAGACCGCGTTCGACACCACCTTCGCCGGTGCGCTCGGGCAGTTGCTCGGCATCGACGTGCCCGACTCGATCGCCGACGACGAGGGGCGCGACACCGGCCTCGACGCCGACCCGACCGACGAGCCAGACGGTGAGACCGACGGCGAGGGCGACGAGGTGACGGTGCCCGAGGACCTGCTGCGCGAGGCCCTCGCGGCGTTCGCCCGCGCTGAGCTGGCGCTGCGCGACGGCAACCTCGCGACCTACCAGCGCGAGGTCGAGCGGGCGCGCGACCTGCTCGAGCGGGCGGCCGAGGCCCAAGGCATCACGGTCCAGGAACTCGTCGAACCGGACGAGGACGAGATGACCGACGCCGAACTGCTCGAGGAGGCCGGTGACGCCGGCTCCGGCGACGACGCAGCCGACGACGAGGAGACCACCGACGGGGACGGCTGAGTCGCGCCGACGCAGGTCACGCCGCTCGATTGGCGCCCCGGCAGGGCCGCCGGTACGTTGTGCCCATCGCCGCGGGGTGGAGCAGTTCGGTCAGCTCGCCGGGCTCATAACCCGGAGGTCGCAGGTTCAAATCCTGCCCCCGCTACCACGGAGAGGCCCCTACGGGGGCCTCTCTTCGTTTCGGTGCACGGGCTGCTCACAGAATGCTCACAGGCGCGCGCCTCCCTTCCGTTGGGCATGCTCAGTCGCCGTTGATCGTCGCGGCGAACGTCGCCGCAGCCTGTGCGCCCTGTTGCGGGAGGACGTGCGCGTAGGTGGTGGCCGTGAACGCCTCCGAGGCGTGCCCCAGCCGTCGGGACACGACGTGCAGGGCTACCCCTCCGGCGAGCATGAGCGTGGCGTGTGAGTGCCTCAAGGCGTGGAGGGTGACTCGGCGTACGTTGATGCCCTTCACGAGCCGGTCGAAGGTCTGCGAGACCGTGTCGGGGTGGAGCGGCTGGGGGG
>JAGXST010000026.1 GCA_018335555.1 Actinomycetota bacterium
GAGTTCTACCAGCGCATCCTCGGCTTCTCGCAGTTGCGTCATTTCGACGACGAGGACATCTCCACCGAGTACTCCGCGTTGATGTCGAAGGTCCTGTGGGACGGCCACGGCCGGATCAAGATGCCGATCAACGAGCCGGCCGAGGGTCGCAAGCGCTCGCAGATCGAGGAGTACCTCGACGCCTACGGCGGACCCGGCGTGCAGCACCTCGCACTGGCCACCGACGACATCGTCGGCGCGGTCACGGCGATGCGCCGCCGCGGCGTGGCGTTCCTGTCGGTCCCCGACGAGTACTACGTCGAGGCCGAGCGACGGGTCGGCGACGTCGGCGAGTCCTGGGACGACCTCGCCGAACTCGGCATCCTGGTCGACCGCGACGACGAGGGCTACCTGCTGCAGATCTTCACCGAACCGGTCCAGGACCGGCCGACGGTGTTCTACGAGATCATCCAGCGCAACGGCTCACTCGGGTTCGGCGCGGGCAACTTCAAGGCCCTGTTCGAGGCGCTCGAACGCGCGCAGGACCGCCGCGGAAACCTGTGATCGCGCCTCGCTAGGCTCGCCCTTCCTGGGAGGTGGGCCGTGGGTCGGGTGGGGTGGGACGAGTACTTCCTCGAGTTGGCCCGCACGACGTCGACCCGGGCGACCTGCATCCGGCGCAAGCACGGCGCCGTGATCGCGCAGGGGCGTCGGATCGTGGCCACCGGCTACAACGGCGGCCCCTCCGGCTACGGCCACTGCGACGAGGGCGCGTGCCCGCGGGCGGCCTCCGACGCGCCGCAGGGCCACGACTACGAGCGCTGCATCGCGATCCACGCCGAGGCCAACGCACTGCTGTTCTCCTCGCCGGAGGAGCGCGCCGGGGCCTCGTTGTACTGCACCGGTGCGCCCTGCTTCGGCTGCGCGAAGCTGATCGCCAACTCCGGCATCGGCGAGGTCGTGGCCGCCGGCGGTCGCTACGACGGCTGGGACGACGTCCGCGACTTCCTGCGCGACTGCGGCGTCCGCGTCCGCCTCCTCGACGGCCAGGAAGGCTCCCCCACCCTCCCCTTCACCTGACCGGCCGAGAGGAACCGGGTTCACGAGGGCTCGGCGAGCGGAGCGGGCCTGGGATCGCCGTAGCAGGGGCTGGCGGCGAGCGAAGCGAAGCCGACGAGTGGAGCCGAGTGTCAGGGGCGGAACGCCCCCTGCGCAGGCGATCCCCGGGCCGCGGAGCGGACCGTCGCAACCGAGGAACCCGGGAAACGAAGCGTCCCCCCGGTGGGAGAACCGGGGGGACGTCGTAGGCTCGGTCTCGGGGTTCGCGGGGGATGCGCTGACTTGGGAGAAAGGGAGCATCCGGGCGGTGGGAGAACCGCTGGGTGGGAGAGGGGGCGAACCCGTCATGGACCGAGCGAGACGCGAAGGCGGCTGGGAGAGGGAGCGTGCCGCCTCGCGTACATCTATGCAGTTGTGCGGAGCCGCGCGGTGGGGCCGGTGCGATCGCCGGACCCGAGCGCCGCGAAGGTTGACTCCGGTTGGCCCGGTACCCGGTTCGGTGGGAGATCCGAAACCGTGCCCTTTGGCCTGATGAGAGGTACCGTACCACGACCGATCTTCCAGTCCAACCCGTAGATCCCCCTGTATTGGACTGCTATTGGACGAGCCAATCCGCGAAAGTGGACCGCATCTCGCCGCCATTCTGCGAGATGTCCTCGGCGGCGACGGTCCGCTGTACCGCCAGTTGTCGGACGGGCTCAAACGGGCGGTCGACCGCGGCGAGATCCCGCTCGGCACGGTCCTGCCACCCGAGCGCATCCTGGCCAAGTCGCTCGCGGTCAGCCGCGCCACCGTCGTTGCCGCCTACGACCGCCTGAAGTCCGAGGGGTGGCTCGACAGCCGCCAGGGATCGGGCACGTGGGTGCGCCGTCCCGAGGGCGAGGACCGCGGCGGCGTCGACGCGGTCGCGACCGCACGGCTGTTCTTGTCCGAGGACAAGGCCGACCAGCGCTCCGGCCCCGGCGAGGCGCACACGCTCGACCGCGACATGATCGACCTGACGGTCGCCGCCGTCAGCGCCTCGCCGCTGGTCGTCGAGACCCTCACGTCGGTCCCACCCGACGACATCGCCGCCCTGCTCACCCACCACGGCTACGCGCCCCACGGTCTGCTGGCGCTGCGCGAGACGGTCGCCTCCCGCTTCAGCGCGGCCGGTCTGCCCTCCAGCGAGGACCAGATCGTGGTCACCACCGGCGCGCACCAGGGCATCTCGCTCGTGGCCAGGCAGACCCTCCAGCGCGGGGACACCGTCCTGGTCGAGAGCCCCGCGTTCCCGGGCGCCCTCGACATCTTCCGTCGCTTCGGGGCCCGGATGGTGCCGCTGCCCGTCGACGAGCACGGCGCGCGGACCGAACTGCTGCCCGACCTCGTGGCCCAGACCCAACCGAAGCTGCTCTACCTCGCGCCCCACTTCCACAGCCCCACCGGGGTCGTGCTGCCCGAGGAGCGGCGGCGGGCGGTCGCGGAACTGGCCGACGACAGCAGCATCGTCGTGCTCGAGGACCTCGCCATGGGCGACATCGATCTCGACGGCAGGCCGCTGCCGCCCCCGGTCGCCGCCTACTCCAGCGGTGAGGGCGCCATCCACACCGTCGGTTCCATGGCCAAGCTGTTCTGGGCCGGCCTGCGCATCGGCTGGGTGCGCTCGCCCTCGAGCTGGGCCGTGCGCATGCTCGCCACCAAGACCGTCGCCGATCTCGGCTCGCCCCTGATCAGCCAGCTACTCGCCTACCGGTTGCTGCAACGTGCCGACGACGTCCTCGCCGAACGCCGCGCCGAACTGATCCCCCAGCGCGACCTGTTGTGCCACCTGCTCACCGACCACCTGCCGAGCTGGCGTTGGCACCGGCCCGGTGGCGGGCTGTCGCTGTGGGTCACGCTCCCGTCCGGCAACGCCGACGAGTTCGCCGAGCTGGCGCTCCGCCACGGCGTCTCGGTCGTGCCCGGTCCGGCCCTGTCGGTCGACGAGGGCAACCGCCGCGGCCTCCGGGTGGTGTTCTCCCGCCCCGAACCGGTCCTGCGCGAAGGCGTGCGACGGTTGACCGCCGCCTGGCACGCCTACGAACCGATCGCCTCGCGCGCCCCGGCACGGCTGCTGGTGTGAGCGTGGTCGCGGCCTAGGATCGCCGCGACCACGACCTGGGAGCCTCCATGGGCATCGCGCGGGAACACGACGACGCGGGCGTACTGACGGTCACGCTCGACGACGGGGACAAGAACGCGCTGGTCCCCGAGACGTTCGAAGCACTGATGGCCGTGCTCGACGAGGAGGCCGACGCACGTGCGATCGTGCTCGCCGGGCGGCCCGGCATCCTGACCGCCGGCCTGAACGTGAAATGGATGGCCGCCAACGGGCGCGGGGGTGTCGAGGATCTTCTGGTGCTGTTCGGTCGCTGCCTGATGCGCTGGTGGACCGAGCCCCGACCGACCGTGTGTGCCGCAACGGGGCATGCGATCGCTGCCGGCACGATGTTCGCGATGGCCTGCGACCATGCCGTGGCCGCCGACGGCAGCTCGTGGGGTCTGACCGAGACCCAGATCGACTTCGAACTGCCCCTCTTCGGGATCGCGCTCGCCCGCCACAACCTGCGTGCCGACCGCCTCGAGGACCTGCTCCTGCCGGGCCGTCGCGTCGACGCCGAGTCCGCCGTCGAGGCCGGCTTCGCCGACGAGGTCACCGACCCCGACCAGGTCGTCACCAGGGCACGCGCCCACGCCGCCGAACTGGCCGCCCTGCCGGCCCGCGCCTACGCGGGGACGAAGCAGCGGTTGCGCGGTGCCGACGCCGACGCGGTGCTGGCCGGACTCGCCGGCGACATCGCCGCCCTGACGGCACACCTGCCGGGTTGAGGGCCCGGCTACGCGGGCACGATCGGCAGTCCGCCACCGGGTGAGGCGTTCCCGGCCGGCCGCTGCAACGTGAGCCGCACCTCCATCACGCCGCGGTCGTCGGCATCGGGGTGCTCGAGCGCGACCCGCTCGAGACCGGCGGCCCGGTACGCGGCCAACTCGCTCGGCGCCTGCGCCCAGGGTGGCCCCTGCCAGGTGCGGGCGACCTCGGTCGCAGCGGCCACCAACGTCACGGCCAGCACGGCACCCCCCGACGCCGCCAGCCGGCCGATCGCGTGCATGGCGGCGTCGCGGACCACGCCGGGCAGGGACTGGACGGTGCGGACGTCCACGACGAGGTCGAAGGCGCCGACGAGGTCGTCGGGCAGGTCGAGCAGGTCCGCGACCCGCCAGTCGACCCCGGCGCGCGGAAAGCGGTTGCGGGCCCAGTCGACGGCGCTCGGTGCCACGTCGAAGGCGACCACGTCGTAGCCGCGCCGGGCGAGTTCGGCCGCGTCGTCACCGAGCCCGCACCCGACCACGACGGCGCGACGGCCGGGGGGAACCACCACGGGGTCGTCGAGCCAGTCGACGACATAGGGATGTGGCGTCAGGTCAGCCCACGGAATCGCGCCGGCGTCACCGCGGGCGCGCGCGTAGAGCGGTTCGAACCAACCGGTCGGCCGGCCCGCCTCCAGGTGCTGTGCGACGAGCGCACCAGGATCGACCGGTGGCTCGTCGGCCGACCGCCGCGCACCCGTCCCCGGAAGGCGGCGCAGGAGGCGTGACAGCCAGCTCAGGTCGCGTCGGGGATCTCGTAGGCCGAGACCTTCGGGTGGTCGACCTTGCTGACCCCGACGTTGCTGGCGCCGCCCGGGGAGCCCAACCCGGTCACGCTCGACTCGAAGTACTCGGCGTTGATCGGGGTGAACTGCGACCACTCGGACGGCACGTCGTCGGCATAGAAGATGGCCTCGACCGGGCAGGCCGGCTCGCAGGCACCGCAGTCGATGCACTCGGTCGGGTGGATGTAGAGCATCCGGTCGCCCTCGTAGATGCAGTCGACCGGACACTCCTGCACGCAGGCAGTGTCCTTGACGTCCATGCACGGTTCGGCGATGACGTAGGTCACGCAGCTCTCCTCGCGGGGTCGACCCAGGGCCCAGCCACCGGGCCACCAACGACCCCGAGTCTAACGACGCAGGCCCGGATCGACCGAATGGCGGGCGTTCTAGGCGTCCCAGCCGGCGACCGTGGGATGGTCCTTGTCGACCGCACCGACGGTGGCGGCGCCACCCGGGGAGCCGAGACCGGTCACGTCGTCGTTGAAGAACTCGGCATTGACCGGCGTGAACAGTTGCCACTCGTCCGGGACGTCGTCCTCGTAGAAGATGGCCTCGACCGGACAGACCGGCTCGCAGGCGCCGCAGTCGATGCACTCCTCGGGGTGGATGTAGAGCATCCGCTCACCCTCGTAGATGCAGTCGACCGGGCACTCCTCGACGCAGGCCTTGTCCTTCACGTCGATGCAGGGCTCGGCGATGGTGTACGTCAACGCGGACCTCCTGGG
>JAGXST010000027.1 GCA_018335555.1 Actinomycetota bacterium
GGACGCGCCGACGTTCGCGGACATGGCGCGGCGGACCGGCTACCTCTGAGCCAGCGTCGACCCCAGTTGCGCGGCGGTGGCGTCCATCTCGGTCGCGTCCCCGGGTGCCGGCGTCCACGGGAGCACCAGGCCGTCGTCGGGGTAGCGCGGGATGACGTGGACGTGCAGGTGGAACACGGTCTGGAACGCCGCGGCACCGCTGGACTGCAGCAGGTTGACCCCGGCGGCGCCGAGTTCGGCGATCGCGGCGGCGGCCACCTGCTGCGCGGTCGTCGCCACCTCCGCCAGGTCGGCCGGGGCCACGTCGTGGATGTCGCGGGCATGGCTGCGCGGGATGACCAGCGTGTGGCCGCGGGTGGCCGGGTTGAGGTCGAGGAAGGCGAGCGTGCGCTCGGTCTCGGCGACGATGCGCGCCGGGGCGCGCCCAGCGGCGATGGCACAGAAGATGCAGTCGTTCACCGGGCAGCCTCCCGCGGTGTCGGTTCGGTGGACGGCACGTGGGCACCGCGCAGGACCCAGACCGCAGCGACGACGTACCAGGCGTCCGCCGTCGTGTTGAACACCCGTTGCGCGGCGCCGGGCCCGAGCCCGAGCAGCCCGGCCTGGTTGACGCCGAAGACCGCCACCGCGGCGCCACCGAGGCCGAACGACCACGCCGCGAGCCTCGGCAGCGCGGCGCGGACCCGCCAGCCGACCAGGAGCGGTGCGACGACCAACAGGCCGTAACCGACGGTGGCGAGCACCCCGTGCCCGGTGTCGGTCCAGGTCGTGCCGAGACCGGGGCAGCCGGCGGTGCAGGGAAAGGCCACGATCAGCCCGGTCGCGATCCCCGAGCCCACGATCGCGGACGGCCCCAGCGGCGAGGTGCCCGGCAACCGTCGGTGCAGCACGACGCCGAACGCGACCAGTCCGAGCGCGCTCGCCAGCAGGCCCGACACCAGCAGGACGCGGGGGAGCGTCGTGGCCGCGTGGTCGAACAGTTCGCTGATCGCCTGCTGCGCCGGGTCGTAGCCGGCCTCGACGGCGCCGGCGACGGCCCACCCGGTCACGTACCAGGCCAGGGCGACGACGGCCGCGCCCGCGATGCGCCGTTCGCCGACGGTGAGCGGGGTCCCCACCCGCACGTCCGGGCGGACTACTTGTAGTTGGTGAAGCGCAGCGGCGCGTCGTAGTCCTTGGACTTCACCATCGCCTGGATCTCCTGCAGGTCGTCGCGCTTCTTGCCGGCCACCCGCACGTGGTCGCCCATGTTGGTCGGCGTGACCTTGAGCTTGGTGGCCTTGATGTCCTTGATGATCGTCTTGGCCAGGTCGGCCGGCAGCGTGTTGATCAGCGCGATGTCGATGCGGCTGCGGCCACCGGCGACGTCGCGCGGGTCACCGATGTCGAGCGCCTTGAGCGACACCTTGCGCTTGACGACCTTGTCGCGCAGCACCTCGAGGGCGGCGCGGACGCGGTCCTCGGACGCCGACTCGACCTTGATGCCCTCGTCGCCGGACCACTCGATGACGGTGTCGGTGTCCTTGAAGTCGAACCGGGTCCCACACTCGCGGGCGGCCTGGTTGATGGCGTTGTCGACCTCCTGACGGTCGACGCCGGCCTCGATGTCGAAGCTGGACTCGGCCACGGCGGTCTCCTCGGTCGATGGTGCCTGTGGACATCCACCGAGCCTACTCGCGCCGATGTCGCATGCTGCGGGCAGCCCTGGAGGGTGCTCGACAACGGGGGAGTGCCATGACCGATCAGCCACGGCTGGTGACCGACGACGGCAACGGCGAGGTCGACCACGCCGCTGCGCACCTGGCCAAAGGCGATCGCCGGCCGCCGGACACGATCTGGCGTGCCAACCCACGCGAGCAGGGCCTGATCGGCTTCACCGACGCGATCCACTGGTTCGGTTCGCGCGGCTGGTCCATCAGCGTGCCGCTGATCGACAGCCAGCCCTACGACCTCGTCGTCGACGACGGCAGGTCCCTCCACCGCGTCCAGGTCAAGACCACGACGTTCCGGTCCCCGTACGGCGTGTACGTCGTCTCTCTGGCAACGCGCGGCGGCAACCAGAGCTTCCACACCTCGAAGCCGTTCGACCACACCGCTGTCGATCTGCTCTACGTGCTGGCGGAGGGCCCGGCGCGCTACCTCGTCCCGACGGACGCGTTCATGTCACGAACCACACTCAGCCTCGGATCGAAGGTCGCGCGGTTCCGTGTATGAGGGCGGCTACTTGCGAATTCGGTGCCGAGCCGCCACCTTGCTGCCGGGCATCCACCTGCGTACCCTGCGCATCCGCTCGGTCCTGCCGGGCGCCACGGTGGGATGTCCGAGTGGCCAAAGGATCGCGGCTGTAAACCGCGCGGCTATGCCTACGCAGGTTCGAATCCTGCTCCCACCACGCAAGGTGCAGTCAAGCCAGCGCCTCCGGCGCACGGGCCGATCCGTCGGTTCGACGCCTCACGGGGTGCTGGCTAGGCTGCGCCCCCGCACGCCCGCCCTGGTAGCTCAGTCGGCAGAGCGCTTCCATGGTAAGGAAGAGGTCCGCGGTTCGATTCCGCGCCAGGGCTCAGAGTCCACCCGGACTCGGTTGGACCGCGTGGGCAGGTCACCGTGCCGCGCCCACCGTCGGACGATTCGTCACGGCGGCGTAGCTCAGAGGTAGAGCAAGCGACTCATAATCGCTGTGTCGGTGGTTCGAGTCCACCCGCCGCTACGAGCCGACCCGGCCCCTTGCCAGCTCACGCCGGCGCCACGAGGGAGCGGGTCGTGTCCAGTTCCACGACCACCCATCCACCAAGCCAACCGTGCAGCGCCACGCTGCGGGCCGGATCCGCCGGCCGCCACGGTCACAACGAGGAGTGAACTCGATGGCCAAGGAGAAGTTCGAGCGGACCAAGCCGCATATGAACATCGGCACGATTGGTCACGTCGATCATGGGAAGACGACGTTGACGGCGGCGATCACGAATGTGTTGCACAAGCACAATCCGAATGTGCAGTCGATGGCGTTCGATGCGATCGACAAGGCGCCTGAGGAGCGTGAGCGTGGGATCACGATCAACGTGTCGCACGTGGAGTACGAGACGGATGCGCGTCACTATGCGCACGTGGATGCTCCGGGTCACGCTGACTATGTGAAGAACATGATCACGGGTGCGGCGCAGATGGATGGCGCGATCCTGGTGGTGAGCGCTGCGGATGGTCCGATGCCGCAGACGCGTGAGCACGTGCTTCTTGCTCGTCAGGTTGGTGTGCCCAAGTTGATCGTGGCGCTCAACAAGGTCGACATGGTCGATGACGAGGAG
>JAGXST010000028.1 GCA_018335555.1 Actinomycetota bacterium
CACTTGGTCGCACGACCAAGGGCTGCAGGATCCCCATGTCGGCGATCGAGGTGGCCAGACCAGCGAGTTCGTCCTCGTCGAAGACGTCGCGCGGCTGCCGCGGGTTCGGCACGATCTGGTCGAGTGCGAGCTCGACCAGGGTCGCACGCGCGCCACTGTCGCCCGGCTCGCCGGGCGGGATCAGTGCCGCCAGGCCCCGGCCGAGCCCGCCACGTCGCGTCGCCATCATGCCTCCTCTTGTGCCGACGGGCGCACCGGGCTGGCGCCACCGAGCAACCTGTCCAGCGGCGAATCCTCGACCGGCGCGATCGCCAGGCCGAGCCGCTCCCCGACCTCGCGTGCCAAGCGCTGGTACGCGCGCGACCCCCGGCTGTGGGGATCGAACACCGTGATCGGCTGACCGAAACTCGGCGCCTCGGAGAGCCGCACGGTGCGCGGGATCACCGTGTTGTAGGCGCGTACCCCGAAGTAGCCGCGGACCTCGTCCACGACCTGCTGCGACAGGTTCGTACGCGCATCGTACATTGTAAGGACAACGCCGCCGAGCTCGAGGTCGCGGTTGAGATTGTCCCCGACCAACTGCACGGTCCGCATCAGTTGACCAAGCCCTTCGAGGGCGTAGTACTCGCACTGGATGGGCACGAGCACCTGGTCGGCGGCCACCAGGGCATTGATCGTGAGCAGTCCGAGCGACGGGGGGCAGTCGACGAACACCACGTCGTAGTTCGGTCGGGCGTCCTCGAGTGCGCGACGCATGCGCAATTCCCGCGAGAAGGCCGGCACGAGTTCGACTTCGGCGCCGGCCAGGTCGAGGGACGAGGGGAGGACGTCGAGGCCCTCGAGTTCGGTGTGCAGCGTCGCGTCGGCGATCGCCATCCCGTCCACGAGCACCTGGTAGGTACTGGGGTCGCCTTCGGCGACGCGCAGGCCGAATCCGGTTGTCGCGTTGCCCTGCGGATCGAGGTCGACGACCAGCACGCGGGCCCCGAGTTGCGCCAGGGCTGCCGCCAGGGACACCGTCGTCGTGGTCTTGCCGACACCGCCCTTCTGGTTGGCGATGCAGATCACCGTGGCGCCGCCGGCCTCGCGGTGCCGTTCAGGCGGACGGGTCGTGGTGACAGCCGCCATGAGGTCAGCCGGGGGTGGCGCGACCGCAGGTGGTGGTGTGGTCGCCCGAGCGCGTCCGTCGTCTGCCCCGTGCGAGTCCATGGCTGGTGTCCATCCCACCGACTGCTCCATCCCGGTTCTCATCAAGTCCTCACGATGCTAACAACCCGCGGTACCTGCGAGTCCCCCGGGCCCATGCTGGACTCGTCCGGCGTCGCGGCCACACGCGCCCCGACGCGCCTCAGGACGGGCGTGGCAGCCTCGATCTCCTCCGCCCACCGCTCACCCTTGATGGCGTAGAGAGCGCCGCCAGGGCGCAGGAACGGGACCGCGAGCCCCACCAGGCGGTCCAGCGAAGCCACGGCGCGCGCAGTGACCGCATCGAACGCCGCCCCGAGGTCACCCTTCGCGAGATCCTCGGCCCGACCGGTGTGGACCGTCACGCTCAACTGCAGATCCGCGGCCATCTCCCGCAGGAACGCCGTCTTCTTGCTCGTGCTGTCGAGCAGCTCCACCTGGAGATCGGGACGGACCAACGCCACCACTAGGCCGGGAAAACCGCCCCCCGACCCGAGGTCGAGCACCCTGGCCGGGCCGGGGGGCATCCACCGCGCAAAGGCCACTGACTCTGGGACGTGTCGGGTGCGCAACTCGGCTCGCGCCCGGCGGGACACGAGGTTGTGAGGCGAGGTCTCGACGGAAGACGCAAATCGCTCGAGCGCGGTCCGCTGGGACACACTGAGGTTCTTCATGCGGTGAGGCTATCGGTTCCACGTGGAACAACCCTTCACCTCGGTTGCTGTCCCACCCGTTTCACGTGGAACGGCGATAGCCGGACCAAGCCAATGGTGAGAACAGGTCGCCCACTGTCCGCGACACCCGCAAGTGTCAGGTGTCGCCGAGACGCCCCTCCGACCTCCGCGACCCCAAGCCGGTCTCGAAGCCTGGAAAGTCAACTTCCACCCCGAGAGGCCTAGACCGAGCCCTCAGTCTGCACGCAAACGCGCCGCAGCGGCGATCTGAGCGCATTCATGCAGGTCAGGACCGTTTCCTTGGAAGCAACGTTCCACGTGAAACAGCGCGGCCCGGGCGAACGCCCGGGCCGGTACGAAACCACGGTGAACCGTCACTCCGTCACTCGTCGAGTTCGATGATGACGCGACGGGCCGGCTCGCGCCCCTGGGATCGACTCAGCACGCCACCCCGCTCGGTGACCAGGTGGTGCACGGCCTTGCGCTCGAAGACATCCATCGGCTCGAGGCGGATCGGCTCGCCGCTGTCGAGAACGTCCTCGATGGCCTCTTCGGCCTTCTCGAGCAACTTCTCGAGGCGGCGCGACCGATAGCCCTCGGCGTCGATCTTGACCCGCGAGCGGCGCTGGAACTCACGCTGCAGGGCGCAACGGACCAGCTCCTGGATGGCCTCGAGCGTCTGGCCCCGCCGCCCGATCAGCGCGCCACTGCCGATCTCGACCACCTCGACCTCGGCGTGGTCTTCGTGGACCCGGATACGGAGGTCACCCGGCAACTCGAGCGCATCGAGCAGCCCCTCGAGGAAGTCCGCGGCGGCGTCTGCCTCTTCGTCGAGTTGCTCCGGCGTCACCACGACCGCCTCGCCGCGCTCGCCGCGCTCGCCGTGCTCGCTGTCGGCGTCGTCGTCGGCATCGGTGTCGCGAGCCGGCCCGGCGACCGCAACGTCGAGGCGGAAACGGCCAGTGACGCCGTCGATCCCGGGCGCATCCACGCGGAGGTCGACCTTGTCTTCCGGGCAGTCGAGCAGATCGGCGACCGCGCGGCGCAGGGCAGCGTCGAGCGTGTCGGCGGAAACTTCGATTCGTCGGCTCATGAGCGGCTACTCCAGGAATCAGCGGTCACGGGGCTCGTCGCCGCGGCGGGGCAGGTGGTCGCGCTTCTTGGCCGGGCGTTCGGCGTCGCCCTGGCTCTGCTTCGGCGCGGCCGGCTTGTCGCGCTTGGCGGGGGGCGGCGTGGCCTTCTTCGGCTTCTTCGCGGCGGAGCCGGAGGTGGCGCCACCCTTGGACCCCTTGCCCTTGTCGCCGGGCCGTCGCGCGGCCTCGCCGCCGGGGTGGTCGGCCAACGTGCCGGTCTCGACCTCGTGCTTGACCTCGCGCAGGATGACCCACTGCTGGGCGACCTGCCAGAAGTTGGTCGTGACCCAGTACAGCAGGATGCCCAGCGGGAAGTTGAACGAGATGAAGGCCAGGAACACCGGCATCACGTAGAGCAGGATCTTCTGCTGCTGCGCCATCGGGTTGTCGGCCATCTGGGCCGCATTGCGGGCCATCATCTGCTTCTGGGACCAGAACATCGTCCCCGACATCAGCAGGATCAGCAGCCAGCCCGGCCAGCCGGCGTTGCGCACGACCATCTCGAGGCCGCCCTCGCCGACCGTGGTGAAGAAGTAGAACTCGGCGCCGAGCAGACCACCGCCGGCGCGGCCCGCGTACTGCAGGGTCCAGAACAGCGCCAGAAAGATCGGCGCCTGCAACAGCAGCGGCAGGCAACTCGCGGCCGGGTTCACGCCCTCGCGCTGGTAGAGGGCCATCTGCTCTTCGTTGAGCTTCTGGCGTTTCGCCTTGTACTGCTCCGGGTCCTTGCGCATCAGTTCGCGGTCGACCTTGTACTTCTTCTGGATCTCCTTCAGTTGCGGCGCCAGCGCCTGCATCGCCCGCATGCTGCGGGTCTGCTTGATCGCCAGCGGCAACAGCGCCACCCGCACGATGATGGTGAGCAGGATGATCGCCCAGCCCCATGCATGGATGCCGACGGCCGGTTCCACGAGGTCGTGCAGAATCGTCAGCAGCGAATCGAGCGCGCCAATCGTGCCGTCACGAACGGACTGCCAGAGCTGACCCACAGCGTTCTACTTCCTCGAGGGCACGGGATCGATCCCGCCCACGTTCCAGGGATGGCAGCGGCCGAGGCGGCGGGCGGCGAGCCA
>JAGXST010000029.1 GCA_018335555.1 Actinomycetota bacterium
TCGCTCGCTGCGCTCGCTCGTTGCCGCTCCGCGATCCCGCCAGTCACTCGGCGCGTCCGCGGAGGAAGCGTTCGATCTCGGCGGCGAGTTCGTCGGCCGAGGGGACCTGCACCTCGTCGAGCCCGTCGTCGCCTGCAGCCCCGCCTTCGGCGAGTCGCTCGGCCTCGAGTTCGGCGTCGTAGAGCCGCTCGAGTTGCCGGACGTGCTCGGTGACCTCGTCGGAGGACGCGGCGGCGAGGTCCAGCTTGGCACGGTTGTCGGCGACCGCCGCGTCGAACTGGCTGAGGTCGATCGGTGTGCCGAGGTAGCTGCTGAAGCGCTCGAGCAGGGCCCTGGCCCCGTCCGGGTAGTCGCCGGCGATGTAGTGCGGGATCCGGGCCCACAGCCCCAGGGTGGTGACCCCGGCGCCGGCCAGGACCGCTTCCATCGCCGACTGGCACGACGAAGGCACGATCAACTGCTCGTGGGGATGCCCCATGCGATCGAGCAGCGCCCGATCGTTCGAGGTCGCCAGGATCTGTACCGGACGGGTGTGCGGGATCGGACCGGGGACGGCCCCGAGCCCGACATAGCGCCCCGCACCGAAACGCCGTGCCATCGCGACCAGCTCACGTCCGAGGCGCTGCCAGGACAGGTCGGGCTCGGCGCCCGTGACCAGCAGCAGGGCAGGCCCGCTCGCGGGGCGCAACGCCTCGACCGTCAGTTCCGGCCACACCGGGTCGGCGAGCATGCCGCGGTCGATCGCCAACTGTGGCCGTCGATCGCGGTAGTCGTAGAGGGCGTCGCCGTCGAAGGAGCCGATCGGTACGGGTTCGGCGACCTCGCGCAGCGCGTCGGCCGCGGCGCTGCCGCCCTCGCCCGCGTCGGTCCAGCCGTCGAGGGACAGCACCATGACGGGATCCGGACCGAGGTCCGGGACGGCGGGGAAGAGTCGCAGAAGATCCATGCCGGGCAACGTAGCGGTGTCCCTCCCGCGCCCTGCCCCCATCTTGCGTCCCCTCAACGCAGACCGATGCACGGACGACGCAAACGAACGGTGCCGGGACCCAAGGGCCCCGGCACCGTGTTCGTCGGCGAGCGGCTACAGGTCGTTCGGGCGGACCGTCCCGCGCCCGTTGCCCTTGGCGCGGGCGACGGCTCGGGCGAGCACCTCGTGGACGTGGGAGTTGAGCGCCGCGACGAGATCCGACGACATGCGCACGTCCTGGCCACGGATCGCTTCACGCAGCTTCGAGGTGACGATGAGATTCTCGCCACCACCGGTGCTCGCGCGTGCCGCGGTCTTCCTGGCGCCGGTCTTCTTCGCCGCGGTCTTCTTCGCCGCGGTCTTCTTGGCGGCCGTCTTCTTGGCGCCGGTCTTCTTCGCTGCGGTCTTCTTCGCCGCGGTCTTCTTGGCGCCGGTCTTCTTCGCTGCGGTCTTCTTCGCAGCAGTGGTCTTGGCGGCGGTCTTCTTCGCCGTCTTCTTCGCGGCCGTCTTCTTGGCGGTTGCCATCGGGTTCGTGCCTCCCATCGGGTGCGTACCACCCCACGGCGGTACTCGGCCCAGACTGTAGGGAACGGTGTGCAACCCTCCTAGTACCGCCGGCCCGTCGCGAGCGTCCGAACGGGCGCGCCACGACCCCGACGACCCGAGGACCCATCGTGGACGAGATCGCCCCCGAGACCGCCGAGTGGCTGGTCGACGACGGGCGCGACCACGTCACCGATGCCACCGACGCCCTCGACCACGGTGAGTCGGAACTCGCCGTGGTCGCCCGACTCCGCGCCACCGGACTGTCGACGGAACAGTCCGGGGCGGTGGTCGGGGCGGCGTCGGCTCGACGCCGGGCGCGTGCCACCTGGCCGGCCGCCGACCGCCTGCTCTTCACCCGGACCGCGCTGGAGCAGGCGAGTGACCCGCAGGTCAGTACGTGGCGGACCCGGCGTCTGGCCGACGCCGACGTGTGGGACCTGGGCGCCGGAGTCGGGGGCGACACCCTGGCCGCGGCAGCCCACGGCGCCCGCGTCACCGCGGTCGACCTCGACGCAGCCAGGCTGACCCTGCTGCGTCACAACGCGGCCGCCCTCGGCGCCGACGTCACCATCGTGCACGGCGACGCGCTGCGGGTCCGGCCTGACGCCGCGGCCCTCGTGCACGCCGATCCAGGGCGGCGTCTCGGCGAACGACGGGTGCGCCGCCTCGTCGACCACCAACCGCCCGTGGGTGCCCTGGTCCGGGCCCACGCCGGCGTCCGGGGGATGGCGATCGTGCTCTCGCCCGCGGTCGATCTCGGCGACCCCGACCTGCCACCCGACGCCGAGCTCGAGTTCGTCCAGACCGGCGGCGACCTGCGCGAAGCGGTCGCCTGGACCGGCGAGTTGCGCGGCATCGACGTGGCGGCCCGCGCGACGCTGCTGCCCGAAGGTCACAGCCTGACGCGCACCACCGCCGAGGGGCGCGCCCACCTGCAGGTCGGCCCGGTCGGCGAGATCCTCCTGGACGTGGCGCCTGCCGCGGTCCGGGCCCGGCTGCACGACCGGATCGGGGCCGAACACGGTGCGCGCCGGATCGCGCGTACCCGCGCCCTGCTCTGCCTCGACGCCCCACCTGCTCCCGATCCCTGGGTCCGGTGGCGTCGCGTGCACGCGGTGCTGCCCGTCCGTGCCAAGGCGGTGCGGGCCTGGCTGCGGACGCGCGACGTCGACGCGGTCGAGTTCGTCAGTCACGGGATGCCGCTGGACGCCGTCGCGTGGTGGCGGGCGCTGGGGCGGCCACCGCGCGGTCCCACCGGATGGCGTATCGAACTGGTGCGTATGGACGACGGGGGACGTGTACTTCTCACGCGGGAGGCCTCCATGGCCGACGGCTGAGCAGTACGGTGCGAGAGCGCTAGTAGCCGGGACCGTCCGACGCAGTCGCTGCGACGAACGGCCCGGTCGGGCAGGTAGGCTGGAACCATGGATGAGACGACGTTTCCCGCTGGCGGCACCGCACTCGCCGACGTGCCCGCTCAACGCTCCTGCACCCGGTGCGACGGCGAGCAGCACCTGGTCGCCGGCATGATCGGCCTCGGCAAGTACCGCTGCGAGCGGTGCTCGATGTCCGTCGGCTTCGACCTCGAGTCCGACCCCGCCGAGTTCCTCATCGACCGGGGCCAGCCCAGTCGCTACACCAAGGACGTCTTCGGCTCGCGCCTGCTGATCACCGAGCAGCGCCTGTAGGGAGCGCGCGGCAGCGGCAGGTACGGTCCGCCGCATGTCCGATCCGACCGCCTCGTCCTGCCGTTCATGCGGCCAGTCCTTCACGCCGTCAGCGGACCTGCTGGCCAGGTTTCCCGGCTGGACCCCCCGCGAGTGTCCGCGCTGCTATGGCGGCGCGAAGCGCGGTGGCCGCGGTGGCGGTGTCGCGGCGTCGATACGGGCAGGCGAGCAGCAGTTGACCCTCGCGCAGGTGCTCGAGCGCTACGACGCCGGCCCCGACGACGGGGTGTTCACCGACGGTTCGGCCAGTCCCAATCCCGGGCCCGGCGGCTGGGGCGCGGTGTACGTGGTCGCCGGCGAGGTGATCGGCCAGGACCACGGCCACGAGGCACACACGACCAACAACCGCATGGAGCTCACGGCCGTCCTGCACGGCGTCGAGCTGGTGCCGACCGGTACACCCGCGGTGGTGTACAGCGACTCGAACCTGGTCGTGCGCACCATCAACGAGTGGGCGGCAGGCTGGGCGGCGCGCGGCTGGAGACGCAAGACCGGCCCCGTCGAGAACCTCGACCTGGTGCAACCGCTGTACGAGCGCGTGAGCGCCCGCCCCGAGCTGGAGTTGCGCTGGATCAGGGCCCACGTCGGCAACCGCTGGAACGAGTACGCCGACGCCCTCGCCACCGCGTACGCCCGCGACCGACTCTGAGGGCTCCCGCCCGGGCGGCCGGGCCGTTTTCCTGGGGGGTCCAACGGCCGGGGGGCTGCGCGGCAATGGGCCGTGCCCGCCGTCAAGCTGATGTCCGAGTCGCCGCCGCACGAGGAGTTGGGCCATGGGCATCATCGGCTTCGTCGTCCTCGGTCTGCTGGCCGGCTACCTGGCTCATCTGGTCCTGCCGTCACGGCGGGGGAGGGGCGCCGGTGCCGCTGCCCTGGTCGGCATGGCCGGATCAGTGGTCGGTGGCATCGCCGGCTCGGTGATCGCAGGCGAGGGGCTCCAACTGGGGACGGCAGGGCTGATCGGCTCCGTCCTCGGTGTCCTTGCCTCCGTCGTGTTGAGCGCCCGATGGGATCGCCCGACCGGTTCCGGTGCACACCGAGCCTGATGCCGCGACGAGTTCCCGGCGTGCGGTCACGCCCACGATCGGGACTTCCACTGGAGAATCTCTGAATCTGGCCGTCTGGACACTGGCCGCCGGGTAGCGTTCGCCCCTGACACGGGGGTCGCGCCAACGGTGGTGGAGGCCGACGGCATGAGACGCTCCGAGCGAACCCCCCGTCGCCGCATGCGCGCGACCAAACTGCTGGTACTCGCGACCGCGGTGGCGCTGGCACCGGTGCCATGGGTGCACCTGGTCGACGAGGATCCACCCGGCAACGCGTGGAAGCTCAACGGCCGGCTCGTCGTCGAGGGCGAGGTGATCAACCCGCCGGGGCGGTGGTCGTGGCTGACGGTCGGCCGACCGCCCATGTTCGCCGAGGTGCTCGCGGACCGACTGGTGAGCACCGGCCACACCCGCGACATGCGCACCGCGGCCGATGCGCAGCGACCACGCGTGAACGAACCCGCCGC
>JAGXST010000030.1 GCA_018335555.1 Actinomycetota bacterium
CGCGGCGGCCGGCACGACGCCGACCAGCAGCAACGCCCCGACCAGCAGCCCCACATAGGTCGTGCCGCGTCCGCGACCCTGCCGTCCCGATACGTCCATGCTCCCGCTCCCGCGTCCTGCCGCGTCCTGCCGTGGTGCCGGCAGACCGAGTCTCCCGTCCTGCGACGCACGGCAGGGCGTGCACGTTGCGTGGCGCACCGATGGGACCGGTGGGCGCTCGGCAGTGCGCGGCGGGTGCCTACTCCCCGAACACCACCGGTTCGATCATCGGCGCGAGCCAGCCCGTCACGCCCGGGCTCAGATGGTGGTCGTCCCAACGGACCAACCGCCCGGCGATGATCGGTGGGCAGGCGTTGCGGGTGCACAACCACCGGCTGGTGTCGGCGAACGCGGCGCCGCGTCGCTCGGCGAGGTCGCGCTGGGCGTCCACGAGGGCGTCGTCGACGACCTCGCCCCGCGGCGAGGTGCAGCCGCTGATGTCGGAGGGATCGGCACGCAGGCACGCGACGGCGTCGAACGGCAGGCGGCCCGAGGCACCGAACACGACCAGGCGCGTGCCCGGCGCGGCCGCCTCGACCGCGTCGAGCGTGCGGGCGTAACCCGACACGAGGTTGGACGTGTGCAGCGAGGGGTCGGGGCGGCCCTGCCCGTCGTAGGCCCCGTAGTGCGACGCGCCCGAGACCAGGACCATCCGGGGCTGCAGGGCCTCGATGCGCTGCAACGCGTGTCGGCGCCAGTCGGCGCACCGGCCGGGATCGCCGAACTGGTCACGTACCTCGATGTCCCAGGCCGGGCAGCCCCCCTTCGTCAGGACGACGATCCGCCAGCCGTGCCGGGTCGCGAGCGCGTCGAGGGCCGGAAACCAGTGCGCCATATGCGAATCGCCGTACATCACCATGGTGCGGTCGGCGTCGGTCGCGCCGAAGACGCACCGGGGCGAGGTGGTCTCGTCGGAGACGCATCCGACCTCGTACAGCCGGGTGAGGGTGCGCTCGGCGAGTTCCAGGGGCGGATCGAGCAGGGCCGGGGCGCGGGTCTGCTCGACCGCCTCGGACAGCGCGATGGCCAGCGCGATGTCCGGCCCCCAGTCCGGAGCCGTCGGTGGCGTGGCGAGCTCGGCATCGACGAGGCCGTCGAGCAGACGCTGCAGGAACGATGCCAGCTGCCCGCGCGTGACGGTTCCGGACGGGTCGTAGGTGCCGTCGGTCGTGCCGTGCACCAGGCCCAGTTGGACGGCCTTGGCGATCGTGGCGTCGTGGCCCCGCAGGTCGGAGAACGGGCGTCCGACGGGCGTCGGCAGGGTGACGCCGGTGGCCTGCTCGTAGGCGGTGACCAGTCCGACCGCCATCGTGTCGCGCCGCAGGGGCCCCTCGGGATCGAAGCGGCCACCGGGTGCGTCGAGGACGCCGGCCGCGACGAGGCGTGCCGCGGCGGCCGCATGCGCGTTGGCCGTGTCCGCGTCCGTGAGCGGCGCCTGCTCCTGGAAGGTCATACCGGCCTGCTCGAGCGTGCGGAGCAGGAACGAGGCGAAGTGGCCGCGCTGGACCGGGTCATCGGGGGCGTAGAGGTGGCCGGCCCGGCCGAGCGAGATGCCCCACACCGCGAGGCAGTCGATCGCGGCCGCGTGCGTGCTGCCGGGCGACACGTCGTAGAAGCGGATGCTCGGCACGTCGTCGGCACATGCCTGTGCCGTCGGCGGCTGGGCCAGGCTGGTCCCTGCCGGGCTCGCGAACAGCACCAGCAGCGACCATGACAGCACCGCGACCGTCGTCCGCTGCCGGTATCGGCGCAGGCGAGCGCCGGCGCGTTGGCGCCGACGGCGGGTCACACGACGCTGCACCCGGTTCCTCACGAGTCGACACGAACGGCGAGCGCGCAAAGGGTACGGGGGCATGACGGCCGGTCCGACGACGCCGCCCGGGGCCTTCCGAAACTAGGAGGCGGCGGGCACGGCCGGTGGCTCGCCGACCGGAGCGGCCTCGTCCGGCGCCGTCGCGGCGGTCGGCAGGGCGAGCGTGAAGGTGGCACCGCCGCCCGGCGTGGGCGAGTACGACACCTCGGCGTGGTTGGCAGCAGCCAACTCGGCGCTGATGGCCAGGCCCAGGCCGACCCCGCTGGCCGAGCGGCCGTCACCGGTGTTGGCCTGCGAGAACCGATCGAACAGGTGCGCGACGAAGGTCTCAGGCACCCCCACACCGTGGTCCACGACCGCCACGTGCACCTCGCCGTCGCGCGACGACAGGTGGACCTCGTAGGGCGGCGCGCCGTACTTGCCCGCGTTGATGAGCAGGTTGGCCAGGATCTGCTCGATGTGGCGCCGGTCGGCCCAGGCGGGGGGCAGATCGGCGGCGCCGGACACGGTCACCTCGACGGCGGCGGCTGCGATGGTGGCCGCGACCGCCCCCGCGACGTCGACCACGGACGGCGTCGTGTGCAACTCGCCGGCCACGATCCGCGACATCGACAGCAGGTCGTCGACCAGTTCGCGCTGCCGCCCGGCCTGGGCACGCACCAGCTCGAGGTACTCGCGTTTCTGTGCGTCGTCGAGGCGGTCCCAGCCGCGCAGCAGCACGTCGACGAAACCCACGACCGACGTCAGCGGCGTGCGCAGTTCGTGGCTGACGGCCGCGATGAAGTCGTCCTTGATCTCGGCCGCCTGGACCAGTTCGTCGTTGGTCTCGCGCAGGCGGCGCAGCAGGACGACACGCTGCCAGGCGGCCGACACCTCGTTTGCGAAGCGGACCATGGCCTCGCGGAGCTCGTCGTCGAGGCGGCCGTGGTCGTGCAGCACGATGGTGCACACCACCTCGCCGTCGACCACGACCGGAATGGTGGCGACGGTCCGGTCGTTCTCCGGCACGCCGTCGTCGCCGAACGCGGTCGCGCGAGGGTCCCCGCCCAACGCCTGGGAGATGTCGGCCGCGATCGCCGCCACGGCGTCGGTGCTGTCGGCGCTCAGCAGCCGTGACGAGCCGCCGGCGAGGATCCGTTCGCGCCGGGTCACCACCTCGTTGGCGTCCAGGGCGGAGATCAGGATGCGTACGAACAGCGCGGCGACGACGTACTCGACGCCGGTGGCCAGCGTGTTGATCGTGAGCACCTCGGGGATGCCGTCCAGGCGGGCGATCGTGGTCTGGTAGGCGGCAAAGCTGGTTCCCGCCCAGCCCCACGCGGCCCACGGTCGGGCGTCGATGCCGCGCTGGATCACCACGAGGAAGCACGGCCCCCACACCCAGCCCTCGGTCGGCACGGTCATCGCCGTGCCGAACAGTGCCAGCACCAGCAGCACGTCGGTCGCCCACCGGGCGACGCCCCGGACGTGCAGCACCGACCAGGCGGTCAGCGAGCCCATGAACAGCGCCGTGACGTAGGGGTGGACGGCGCCGGCCGGTCGTTCGACGAGCAGTTGCAGGGAGTAGGCGCCGGTGACCGCGGAGGTCACCAGCGCCATCAGGCCCCGGACCCGGGCCCGCAGCGGGTGCGGCCGTCCTCCCCCACGACCGAGCAGGCCGGTCGCCGCTACGGCAGCGGCCACCGGCCCACTGCGCGCGTCGTCGGCCATGACACGGATGGTGCCCGAACCGGGGTCGTGCCGAGCCCGGTTCGGCCACGAATTTCCCCGGATCCCGCCACGTTCCTGCCTGACTAGTGCCGATGCCCCCGGCCACGCCGGCCGGTCGGCGCCCACCCGTGGCTAGGGTGCCGCCGACGCGTCGGGAGGGATGGCGGTGGCGGCGGTGACCGGGACCGCGGGGCGACGCACCTGGTGGGGGTGGGGCCTGGCCGACCACCAGCTCGACGACGCGGCCGTGGCCGGGCTCGGCACGGTGCTCGCCGAACGGTTCGGGACCGCGCCCGGCCGACCTGCGGCCCCCGCCGAGACGTCGTCGGTGCCGTTGGCCGCACCGCGTGTGGCGCTGCCGGACACGCTCGCCCACCTGGCATCGAGCGCACCCGAGGACCGCCTCCGGCACGGACACGGCAACGCCTACCGCGACGTCGTCCGGGCCTTGCACGGCGACGTCCCCCACGTCCCCGACCTCGTCGTCCGTCCCCGCGACGCCGACGACGTCGAGCGGGTGCTCGACTGGTGTGCGCAGGCTCGCGTCGCCTGTGTGCCCTTCGGGGGCGGGACGTCGGTGGTCGGTGGCGTCACCCCACCCGCCGGCCCGACGGTCAGCCTCGACCTCGAACGCCTCGACCGTGTGCTCGAGGTCGACGAGGTGTCCGGTGCGGCACACGTCCAGGCCGGGATGCTCGGCCCCGCGGTGGAGGACGGGCTGCGTCCGGCCGGCTGGACGCTGCGGTTCTTCCCGCAGTCGTTCGAGTTCTCCACCCTCGGCGGCTGGATCGCGACCCGGGCGGGCGGCCACTTCGCCACCGGCCCGACCCACATCGACGACCTGGTCGAGTCGATCTCGGCCGTCACCCCGTCGGGCCGCTGGACGTCGCGTCGGCTGCCCGCGTCCGGCGCCGGCCCGTCGCCCGACCGGCTCCTGCTCGGCAGCGAGGGCACCCTCGGCGTGATCACCGACGCCTGGGTCCGCATCCAGCGCCGACCGCGGTCGCGTGCGCAGGCGACGCTGGCCTTCCCGACCGAGGCGCAGGCGCTGGACGGCGTCCGGGCGCTGCTGCAGGACGGGATGCGGCCGTCGAACTGCCGTCTCCTCGACCCGGTCGAGGCCGCGCTCAACGGGGCCGGCCCGGCCGACGGCGGCGACACGCTCCTGGTGCTGGCGTTCGAGGCGCCGGCGGCCCCGTTGGACGGCGAGGTGGCCCGCGCCATCGAACTGCTGCGCGACCACGGCGCCGAGGTCCGCGACGGGCCGACGCTGCG
>JAGXST010000031.1 GCA_018335555.1 Actinomycetota bacterium
CTCGAGGGACGCACCGACAACCACATCTACGACTGGGAGGCCGGCGACAAGGCGGCCACCGACGCCGCGTTCGCCGAGGCCGAGGTCGTCGTCACGCAGGAGATGCTCTACCCGCGTGTCCACCCGGCCCCGATGGAGACCTGCGGCTCGGTCGCCCACATGGACCCGATCACCGGCAAGCTCGTGATCTGGACCACGACCCAGGCCCCGCACGCGCACCGGACCGTCTACGCGCTGGTCGCCGGGCTGCCCGAGCACAAGATCCAGGTCATCTCGCCCGACATCGGCGGGGGCTTCGGCAACAAGGTCGGCATCTATCCCGGCTATGTGTGCTCGATCGTGGGCTCCATCGTGACCGGCAAGCCGGTCAAGTGGATGGAGGACCGCTCCGAGAACCTGATGTCGACCTCCTTCGCCCGCGACTACCACATGACCGGCTCGATCGCGGCGACGCGCGACGGCAGGATGACGGCCATCAAGGTCGACGTGCTGGCCGATCACGGCGCGTTCAATGGCGTCGCCCAGCCGACCAACTACCCGGCCGGGTTCTTCCACATCTTCACCGGTTCGTACGCCTACCCGGTGGCGCACTGCAACGTGAAGGCGGTCTACACCAACAAGGCACCCGGCGGGGTCGCCTACGCCTGTTCGTTCCGCATCACCGAGGCGGCCTACCTCGTCGAGCGCATGGTCGACTGCCTCGCGGACGAACTCGGCATGGACCCGGCCGAGTTGCGGTTGAAGAACTTCCTGCTGCCCGAACAGTTCCCCTACATGTCGCCGACCGGCTGGGAGTACGACTCGGGCGACTACCCGCGGGCGATGCGTGAGGCGATGCGGATCGCCGGCTACGACGAACTGCGCACCGAACAGATCGAGAAGCGCCGGGCCTACGACGCGGGCGAGTCGAACGAGTTGATGGGTATCGGCATCTCGTTCTTCACCGAAGGGGTCGGCGCCGGCCCGCGCAAGCACATGGACATCCTGGGCCTCGGGATGGCCGACGGGTGCGAACTGCGGGTCCACCCGACCGGCAAGGCCCAGCTGCGACTGTCGGTCCAGTCCCAGGGACAGGGCCACGAGACCACGTTCGCCCAGATCGTGGCCCAGGAACTCGGCATCCCGCCCGAGGACATCGAGGTCATCCACGGCGACACCGACAACACCCCCTTCGGGTTGGGTACCTACGGCTCGCGCTCGACGCCGGTGTCCGGCGCCGCGGCGGCCGTGGTCGCACGCCGGGTCAAGGACAAGGCGCGGCTGGTCGCGGCCGCGGCGCTCGAGTGCTCGGCGGACGACCTCGAGTGGGAACAGGGGCGCTGGTTCGTCAAGGGCGACCCCGACCAGGGCAAGACCATCCAGGAGTTGGCGATGGCCGCCCACTCCAACCTCGAACTGCCCGAGGGGGTCGAGGGACACCTGGACGCGACCGCGGTCTACGACCCACCGAACCTGACCTACCCGTTCGGGGCCTACATCTGCGTCGTCGACGTCGACGCCGGCACGGGCGTGGTCAAGGTGCGCCGGTTCATCGCGGTGGACGACTGCGGTCCGCGCATCAACCCGATGATCGTCGAGGGGCAGATCCACGGCGGCCTCGCCGACGGCATCGGCATGGCGCTGATGGAGGTGATCGCCTTCGACGAGGACGGCAACAACCTCGGCGGCACGTTCATGGACTACCTGCTGCCCACCTCGATGGAGTGTCCGAGCTGGGAGCTCGGACAGACCATCACGCCCTCACCCCACCATCCGCAGGGGCTCAAGGGTGTCGGCGAGTCGGCGACCGTCGGGTCCCCCGCGGCCGTGGTGAACGCGGTCTGCGACGCGCTGCGGATCCGACACGCGGACATGCCGCTGACCCCCGCGGCCACGTGGCGGGCGATGCAGGGCCGGCCGTTGCGCACCGACCTGGCGATCGAATGACCATGGACGCGACCCTGGAGCGGCGCTCGGCGGAACTGCGCACGGCACGGACCCCGTTCGTGCATGCGCGCGTCGTGCTGGCCGAACGCCCGACCTCGTCCAAGCCGGGCGACGAGGCGCTCGTGCTCGCCGACGGCACCATCGAGGGGTTCGTCGGCGGTGAGTGCGCCGAGTCGACCGTCCGGGAGCGGTCCCTGTCGGCGTTGAAGACCGGCGAGTCCGCCCTGCTCCGGATCACCCCGAACGCCGAGGACGAGCAGGCCGGCAAGGTCGTGGTCCACAACCCGTGCCTGTCGGGCGGCACGCTCGAGATCTTCCTCGAGCCCGAGGTTCCCGCACCACTGGTCGTGGTCGTCGGGGAGGCGCCGATCGCGAGGTCGCTCCTGGCCCTGGGCGGGCACCTCGGCTACGACCTGCAACCCCACGGCGGCTCCCTGCCCGAGGACGCCACCGCGGTCGTGGTCGCCTCCCACGGTCGTGGCGAAGAGGAGGTCCTGACGGCCGCGTTACGGATGAAGGTGCCCTACGTGGGTCTCGTCGCGAGCCCACGGCGTGGCGCCGCCGTGGTCGCGTCACTGGACGTGTCCGAGGCCCTGCGTGCCCGGGTCCGCACGCCGGCCGGGCTCGACATCGGCGCGCACACGCCTGGCGAGGTCGCCCTGTCGATCCTCGCCGAGTTGATCCAACTGCGGCCGCGGCCCGACACCGCCGGCCCGTCGCCGCTGCCGATGGTGAGCGGGGAGGGTGGGCTCCGGGGGAGCACCGACGAGGTGGCGACCGACCCGGTCTGTGGCATGTCGGTGCCGATGGTGCCGGCGTCGTTGCAGTTGGAGATCGACGAGACGACGGTGTGGTTCTGCGGCAGCGGGTGCCAGCGGGCCTACGCCGCCGACCCCGCCGCCTTCGGGGCGTGAGCGGACCCGCCGGCGCACCCGACGACCTCGGGCCGGCACTCGCCTCGGTCCCGGCGCTGGTCGCCGACCTCGAACGTCGCGACTATCTCGCCGACGAGGGACTCGCGACCGCGCTGTTCTGCGCGGCACGCCTGGGCCAGCCGTTGCTGCTCGAGGGCGAGGCCGGCGTCGGCAAGACCGAGGCCGCCAAGGCACTGGCCGCGGTGCTCGACACGCCCCTGCTGCGCCTGCAGTGCTACGAGGGCATCGATGCCGCCGAGGCGTTGTACGAGTGGAACTATCCGCGACAGTTGCTCGCCATCCGCCTGGCCGAGGCCGGCGGCCGCGACCTCGCCGAGGACGACCTGTTCGGTCACGACTTCCTGGTGGCACGCCCGTTGCTGCGGGCCATCCAACACCCCGGACCGCGACCAGCGGTGCTGCTGCTCGACGAGGTCGACCGGGCCGACGACGAGTTCGAGGCGTTCCTGCTCGAACTGCTGGCCGAGGGCAGCGTCACGATCCCCGAGCTCGGCACGGTCCGGGCGGCCCACCGTCCCATCGTGGTGCTGACCTCGAACCGCACCCGGGACCTGCACGACGCGCTCAAGCGGCGCTGCCTCTACCACTGGATCGATTATCCCGACGTCGATCGGACCGTCGCGATCCTGCGGCGCCGGGTGCCGCGCAGCAGCGCGTCGCTGGCGGCCCAGGTCGCGGCGGCGGTGCAGCGCCTGCGCGGCCTCGAGTTGCAGAAGCCGCCCGGCATCGCCGAGGCGATCGACTGGAGCCACGTGCTCGCCCTGCTCGGGGCCGACACGCTGGACCGCGCCACGGTGGAGCGCACGCTGGGGTCGGTGCTCAAGTACCGCGAGGACCTCGACCTGGCCCGCGAGCGTGGCACCGCCTGGGTCGCGGGGTGAGCGCGACCGACGAGGTCTCCGTCGCCGAGGTGGCCGGACGGATCGGGCACCTGTTGCATGCAGCCGGGATCCCGGTCACCCCCGAGCGCAGCGGGCGATTCGCCGACGCGATGCTCACGGCGCTGCCGGCCACGGAACGGGAGCTGTACTGGGTCGCACGGGTGACCCTGCTGAGCGGTCACGAGCAGGTCGGTGTCTTCGACCGCGTGTTCGCGCAACTCGTCGGCGGCATGGTCGACCCTGCCGACTTCCGCGGTGACCAGCAGGCGCTGCCGCCGACCAATGTCCGAGCCGGAACACCACAGCCGGATTCGTCCTCGGACGCCGTCGCCACGTCGGCCGGACTGCCCTCGCCGGGGCGCCACCCCGAGGTCGATGACGACCACGGCGAGGGGCGCGACATGCCGATGGTGACCGCCAGCGGCCAGGAGCGCCTCCGCTCGCAGGATTTCGCCGTGCTCACGCCCGACGAGGTCGCCCGGGTCCAACGTCTGGTCGCGCAACTGCACCTGGCCCCGCCACCACGGCCGGGGCGCCGGCATGTCGTGTCGCGGCGGGGCGACCGTGTCGACCTGCGGGCGACGCTGGGACGCGCCCACCGCACCGGCGGAGACCCCCACCGCCTGGTGCGGCGCGCCCGCAGGACACGGCCGCGCCGCCTGGTGCTGCTGTGCGACATCTCGGGTTCGATGGAGGCCTACGCCCGCGTCTACCTGCAGTTGCTGCACGCGGCCGTGCGCGGCGCCCACGCCGAGGCGTTCGTGTTCGGCACCCGCCTGACCCGGGTGACCCGCGTCCTTCGGACGCGCAGCCCCGACCTCGCGTTGCGACAGGCCGGCCTGGCGGCGCCCGACTGGTCGGGTGGGACCCGCATCGGCGCCGCGGTGCAACGTTTCCTCGACGACCACGGCCGGCGCGGGATGGCCCGCGGCGCAGTCGTGGTGATCGTCAGCGACGGGTGGGAGCAGGGCGAGGCGGAGGTGCTCGGCGAACAGATGCGTCGGTTGGCCCGCCTCGCGCACAGGGTCGTGTGGGTCAACCCACGCGCCGCCAGCCCGCGCTACGAACCGTTGGTCGCCGGCATGGCCGCTGCCCGCCCCCACGTCGACGTCTTCGTGTCCGGCCATTCCCTGGCCGCCCTCGACGAGGTCGTCGCCGCCGTCGGTGACCAGTAAGGCAGACGCCACCCTCGGGGCACGGTGCCCACGGTGGAGGAACCGACGGCGGGAGAATACGACACCGGTTGGTGACGGATAGCCTCGGGGGCCGGCAGGTGGGTCCCTCGAGAGGTCGGTCCACATCGCGGCAGGAGACGGACATGGTCACGAAGCGGACGAAGTGGGTCGGCGCGGCGTTCGGCCTGGCCAGCATCGCCGGTGCGGCCGCGACCTGGGAGGTCACCCGGCGGCGCAACCTCGCCGAGCTCCAGCGTGACCCGGAACGCGACATCCTGCACGCCCCGCTGCCGGGCATCGGGCGGACGGTGACATCGTTCGACGGCACACGCCTGGCCGTGTGGGAAGCGGGACCGGTCGACGGCCCGATCGTGGTGTTCGCCCACGGCTGGGGCATGGGTGTGCGGTTCTGGATCCATCAGATGCGCGACCTCGCCGTCGACCACCGGGTGATCGCCTACGACCAGCGCGGCCACGTCGCCAGCGCGAAAGCCGTCGCGGGCGACTACTCGTCCGAAGCGCTGGGCGCCGACCTCGAGGCCGTCCTGTCCGCCTGCGTTCCCACCGACCGCCGGGCCCTGCTGGTCGGCCACTCGATGGGCGGCATGAGCATCATCGCGTGGGCCGACGAGCACGACGGGCCGGTACAGGACCGCATCCACGGGGCGATCCTGGCCGACACCGGGGTCGACCAGCTCACCTCGACGTTCTTCACCGAACTCGGGGTCGCCAAGCTCGTCGCCGACACGATCGGGATCCGTGCCTTCACCTCGCGACTGCCGCTGCCCCACGGGCCGTCACCGGTCAGCCACCGTGCCACCGGCTACGTCGCGCTCGGCCCCGACGCGGCGCCGTCCGCCGTCGCCCTGACCGAGCAGCTCTTCCTCGACGCCCCCG
>JAGXST010000032.1 GCA_018335555.1 Actinomycetota bacterium
GAGCGGGCCGGCCTGATCGCCGCGCTGCAGCACCGGCAGGGCGCCAGCCTCGAGGATGCGATCGCGGTCCGGGCCTCGCTCGACCAGGCCAGCCGGCTCGCGGCCGACCGGCGGGCCGACCTCCAGGCCCTCGAGGCCGAACTCGACGTGCTGCAGGCCGATCTCGCCGATCGCCTCGCCGACGCCGAGACCCGCCTCGCGTCGCTGCAGGAGCGCGCCGACCGCCAGCGCGAGATCGACCGCGAGGGCCAGCAAGGGGTCTATGCCTGCCCGATGATCCCGGCCATCACCCACTTCCGCGACACCTGGGGGCACCCACGCTCGGGGGGACGCCGCCACAAGGGCACCGACGTGTTCGGCCCGATGGGGGCCGAGGTCTATGCCATCACCAGCGGCGTCGTCGCCCGCCACACCAGCGGTGGCCTCGGCGGGATCTCGGTCTACCTGCAGGGCGACGACGGCAACCTGTACTACTACACCCACCTGCAGGGCTACGCGCCCCTCGGAGCCGTCGGCACCCGGGTCGAGGCGGGTGACCACATCGCCTTCAACGGCGACACCGGCAACGCCCGTGGTGGCGCCCCCCACATCCACTTCGAACGCAAGCCCGGTGGGGGCGCCTCCGTCAATCCCTACGGCTATCTCGCCGCGGCGTGCTGGGGTTAGTCTCGGACGGCTCGGCGCCTCCCCGCCGCGCGAAAGGGTCTGCCCGTGTCGATCGCCGTGCTCGCCGCGCTCTTCGCCGGCGCCCTGATCGCCATCCAGTCCGCGATCATCGGCAGTGCAGGACAGTCGCTCAACCCGTTCGTGGCCGCCGTGTGGGTCCACCTCGGCGGCCTGGTGTTCGGGGTCGTCGGCGTGCTCGTCGCGCCGCGCCTGGGGTTCGAGGTCGCCGCCGTGCGCCAGGCCCCGTGGATCCTGCTGGCAGGCGTGGCCGGCATGCTGCTGGTGACCGGCATCGCCGTCGCGGTCGGCGGGCTCGGACTCGCCTCGACGCTGGCCATCGTCACCGGAGTGCAACTGCTGCTCGGGTTCGCCATCGAAGCCTTCGGCCTGATCGGCCAGCGAGCCGCGGTCGACCCGGTACGCATCCTCGGCGCCCTGGTCATCGTCGCCGGCGTCTACCTCGTCGCCAGCCGCGGGCCGGTGGTGCCGTGATCGTCAGGGAACCCTCGCCCATCTCGCGACGTCACACCGGTATGCGCACCCACCTCGCCGTCCTCGCCCTCATCGTCGTCGCCCTCGCCGGCTGTGGCGATGCACCTCCCGATCCATCGACAGCCGGTGCCTCCGAGTTGGCCGGCACCACCTGGGTCCTGGTCGAGGGCGAGTCGCGTGCGGGTCCGCTCGACGGCAGCGTCGCGCGAGCGACCCTGCTGCTCGAACCCGGCGCCGACGAGGCCGGCGGCACGTCGTTCTGCAACCATTGGTTCGGCCTGGTCGAGGTCGACGGCGACCAGATCGACCTCGACAATCTCGGCGGCACCGAGATGGGCTGCGAACCGCCGGTGATGGACCTCGAGGCGGGCTACCTCGACGCGCTGGCCGGGGTCGACACGTTCACGGTCGAGGACGAGCGACTCACGCTCGAGGGGCCGAACGAGCGGTTGGTGTTCGAACCCGAACCCGAGGCGCCGACCGCCGCCCTGCTCGACACGCGGTGGGTCCTCGAGTCGCTCATCGAGGGCGACGGCCCCGACGGCAGCGTGGCCTCGGCCATGGACCCCGCCGAGTTGACGCTCGGCGACGGGACGCTCGCGCTCACCTCCTCGTGCCTGCAGATCGACGCGAAGTGGGTCGAGCAGGGCAGCGAGTACCAGATCACCGAGTCGGCCTTCGACTACGCCGACCCCGACGCGGCCTGCTTCCACGACGACCCCGAACAGCAGGCGATCGCCAGCGTGGTCGACAGCGCCTTCACCGCCGAGGTCGACGGCGACGTGCTGACGCTGCACGCGACCCGCAGCGACACCGGCCTGCAGTTCCGCGCCGCGGACTGAGCCGCCTCAGGCGACCCGCAGGGCCACCAGCACGCCGTCGCGCAGCGGCACCAGCGAGTGCACGTAGCGGTCGTCGTCGGCGACCGCCCGGGTCATCGCCGTGATCGCCGGCGTGACCTTGTCGTATTCGGGCGGTTCGACCACGAGGCCCGCGACGCGGCCGCTCCACAGCGTGTTGTCGCAGATGAACATCCCGCCGACCCTGACGCGGTCACGCGCCGCCTCCCACGCATCGGGGTAGCCGTCCTTGTCGATGTCGCAGTACACGACGTCGAACTCGCCCTCGACGGCGGCGAAGCTCTCCAGTGCGTCGCCCACGCGGTAGTCGATGCGGTCCCACAGGCCCGCCCGGCGCAGGTACCCCTCGGCGTGTGCGGCGTTGTCGGGATCACCGTCGGTGCAGATCACGCGCCCTTCCTCGCCGACCGCGCGGGCGAAGAAGTAGGCCGAGTAGCCGTAACCGCTGCCGAGTTCCATGACCCGTTGCGCGCCGATCGCCCGGGCCTGCAGTTCGAGGTGACGGCCGACGGCACGCCCCACGATCGGGAAGCGGAGTTCGCGCGCACGCGCCTCCATCTCGTCGAGCACGACGTCGGAGAGGCCGACACCGGCCAGGGCGGTCAGGTAGTCGTCGACCTCGGACGGGAGCAGGGCCATGGGCACACCTCGCAGTCGGACGCCGCGCCGGCCGTGTCGACGCGCGGAGAGGGCCGATCGTGCCACGTCCACGACCGCGGGGCAGCCGCGGCGACGTAGGGTGCGCCCTCACCGCGTGAAGGACAGGAGCCCGCGTGGGACGTCACGTGCTGGTCTGGGACGCACCCAACGTCGACATGACGCTGGCCAACATCATCGAGGGCAAGCCGACCCCGAAGGAGCGGCCCGACCTGGCCGTCCTCGGCACCTGGCTGGTCGACCACGCCGAGCCCGGCGACGACGTCGAGGCGGCCGTGTTCGTCAACGTCGCGCCCCACGTCGCCGGCCCGATGCGCGGCTGGGTCATGTGGCTGCTCGAGCAGGGCTATCGCGTCTTCGCCAAGCCGAAGCACGGCGAGAGCGACGTCGACGACGACATGATCGGCCACCTGTGGGACCGGTTCGAGGAGGGCGACCTCGACGCGGTCTATGTCGGCTCCAACGACGCGCGGGCGTTCCTCGAGCCGCTGGCCGAGTTGGCCGACCAGGGCGTGGCCGTCAGCGTGCTCGGTTTCGCGGAGTTCGCCGGCGGTCTCTCGACCGCCGACGGGCTGCGGTTCGTCGACCTCGAGACCATCGAGGGCCTCTTCGGCGAACCGCTGCCACGCCTGACCCTCGAGTTGCTGCCCGTCGAAGGCCGCTGGTTCGAGCCGCGCGGACGTCTCGGCGCCGGCTCGTCGTCACCCGGCTGGGGGGACTGACGATGGAGGACTCACGCCCCTCGGTCCGCTCCGAGGTCGGTCCGCTGCGCACCGTGCTGCTGCACCGGCCCGGCATCGAGGTCGAGCGGATCACGCCGACCAACATGGACCAGTTGCTGTTCGACGAACTGCTGTGGGTCGAGCACGCCCAGCAGGAACACGACGCGTTCGCCGCCCTGCTGCGCGACCACGGTGTCGAGGTGCTCTACGTCGAACAACTGCTCGCCGAGGTGGTGTCCGACCCCGCCGTGGCGCGCTCGGTCGTCAACCGCCACGTCACCGCTCGCGACTGCGGCCCGCAGGCTGTCGGCCGCATCCGTGACCTGTTGCTCGACAACCCCCCGGAGCAACTCGTCGAGCATCTGATCGGCGGCGTCACGGTCGAGGAGGTCGGTCGTGGAGAGGGGCTGGTCACCAGGGTCAGCGGCCCCTCCGAGATGCTGTTGCAGCCCCTGCCGAACGCGGTGTTCACGCGTGACTCGTCGGCCTGGATCGGCGAGGGGGTCGTGCTCTCGCCGATGAACCGTCTCGTCCGGCGCCGCGAGACCGACCTGCTCCGCATCGTCTACTCGCACCATCCGCGGTTCGCCGACACGCCGATCTGGTTCGGCGGCGAGGTCACCGAACACTTCCCGGCCACGTTCGAAGGCGGCGACCTGCTGGTCGTCGGAGAGCGCGGGCTGGCGATCGGGATGTCCGAGCGCACCACGCCGGCCGGCATCGAGGCGCTCGCCACGGCCCTGTTCGCCGCGGACGTCGTGGACCGGGTGCTCGTGGCCGACCTGCCGAAGGTGCGCCACGCGATGCACCTCGACACGATCGTGACCCAGGTCGACGTCGACGCGTTCATCACCTATCCGACGATGACCGCCAGTCTGCGCAGCTACGCGCTGACCCCGCGTCCCGACGGTGGCCTCGACGTGGCCGAGCGCGAGGACTTCGTGCGGGGCCTGGCCTGGGCGGCGGGGCTGGACCACGCCCGCGCGATCGAACCGGCACTCGGGTCGGTACGCGCCGAACGCGAGCAGTGGAACGACGCCAACAACACCCTCGCGCTGCGCCCCGGCGTCGTCGTCGCCTACGAGCGCAACGTCGCCACCAACGAGATCCTCGACACGGCCGGCATCACGGTGCACACCATCCCGTCGTACGAGCTGCCACGGGGGCGGGGCGGCCCGCGCTGCATGTCCTGTCCGGTGTTGCGCGAGGGATTGAGCTAGCAAACGATTGCAACTGCGGCTCGGCTGGGGCTAGCGTGCGCGCCCGATGACGGGGCTGGGAGGCGCGCATGGCAGGGGTCCTACCGGCACTGGGCGCTGCCATCGGGTTCGCCATCTTCCAGTTGGTCAACCGCCGGGCGCTGCAGACCGTCGACGTGTACCGCGGCACCGCGTCGATCCTCGCCATCGGGGCGGCCCTGCTCATGGCCGTCGCCGGCATCACCGGAGGGCTGGCGCTGGTGCCCGAGGCGCCCGTGTCGGCCCTGCTGTTCTGTGCCGCGGCCGGGTTCGTGCACTTCTTCTGCGGGTGGACCTTCCTCGCCTGGAGCCAGGTCCGTCTGGGTGCCGCCCGTGCCGGCATCCTGATCGGCACCGTCCCGCTGTTCGGCGCGCTGGTCGCCGCGGCCCTGCTCGACGAGCCGTTGTCGTCGCTCGACCTCGTCGGCCTGGTGCTGGTCGTCGTCGGCGTCTGGATCGTCAGTGCCCGCAGCGGCGTCACCACCGCGGCGCCGACCCGTCGGACCCACCTCGGGATCGCGGCCGGGCTGGCCACGGCGCTGTGCTGGTCGTCGTCGCCGGTGCTGATCCGCCAGGGTCTCGAGGGGCTGCCCTCGCCGACGGCCGGTGCCGGACTCGGCATGCTCGCCAGCGCGCTGGTGTACGCCCTGGGGGTCGTGCTCACGAAGCGCCGGGCCAACCGATCGCCCATCGACGGAGCCACCCGCCGGCTGCTGCTGATCACGGGTATCGCGGCGTCATCGGCGATCTGGATGCAGTGGACCGCCTTCGACCTGACCGCGGTCGCCACGGTGCTCGCGGTCCTGCAGTTGACCCCGATCACCGTCGTGATCCTCGCCTCGCGCATCGGTGGCGACCGACTCGACGGCAGGGCACTGCAGCGCGTACTGGCCGGTGCGCTGCTGACCGTGACCGGGTCGCTGTTGCTCGTGTTGGGCTGACGGCGAAGGCCGGGTCAGGCGCGGTCGGCCGGGACGAGCCACTCCTCGTGCAGGTCGGCGAGTACCTGGTCCGGCTGCCCGCGTCCGTCGGCCAGATCGAACAGCACCGAGTACAGGGGTGGGTACGGCTGGTGATGGTCGAGCGGGTTGTCGACGACTCCGTGGGCACGCACGACCGTGCCGGTCCACCCGCGCAGGTAACGCGGGGTCCGCGGATTGCCGTCGGCGACGTGCTCGAGCACGCGGACCCGCTGGCCCGCGTGCAAGGACCCGTCGACCTGGCTCACGTCCGCCTCAGTGGGTGTGGGCCCAGTACTGCTCGGACGACTTGCTCTGCTCGAGTGACTCGGCCGACTCGAACCCGGGGGCCATCGACGCCGTCGTGCCCGCCATGAACTGGTGGTGGTCGATGCCGAGCAGGCGGATCCAGCTCTGCTGCCCGAGGGTCAGGCCGATCGCACAGCCGAGCTCGACCAGTTCGGCCTCGCTGAAGTGGGCCTTGACCCGGGTCCACATCGCCTCGAGGTCGGTGCTGCCCGGGCCCCACGCGATCGCCTGCGCGTAGGCCAGGGCCGCCTTTTGCCGCTCGTCGTAGACGTCCGACGACTCGAAGTTGAGCAGGTCGTCGTACTGCGCCTCCTCGAGGCCGGCCGAGAGTGCCTTCTCGGACCGCTGGTTGCCGCAGTACTCGCACTTGATGGTGCGTGAGATGTAGACCCGGCACAGGTCCTTGATCGCGTGGTCGACGATGCCCTCGCGGAACAGCGCCTGCCACGAGTCGGCGAAGAACCAGAACGCCGCGGGCACGTGGGCGCGGACGGCGCTGCTCTCGGGCCGCGGGGTGCCCTCGCGTGCGCAGCGGTCCATCTCGGCCCGCATGCGCTCGTCCATGGCCTCGAGCGGGACGTAACTGATCTGCTGCTCCACGGCTGGTCTCCCGGTCCGGATTGCGCGCCTCCCGGCGCTGCAATCGATTGCTCACGGTGCTCACAGTGCGACGACGGTACGCCGCGCCGACCGCACCGTCAACGGTCCAGGTCAGCGGGCGGGCGCCCGCAGCACCTCGGCGCCCACCAGGCTCTCGGCCGTGACGAGGGCGGCGAGTTCGTCCTCGCTCATGCCCTCGGTCCCGGCCGGGCGCTGCGGCAGCACCATCCAGCGCACGTCGGAGGTCGAGTCGTGTACCCGGACCTGCACGTCGTCGGCCAGGTCGAGGTCGAACATGTCGCGGATGGTCGCGCGCGGTTCGGTGACGATGCGCTGCTTGTACCCGTCGGTGCGGTACCACCAGGGCGGGTTGCCCAGCAGGTCGTGCGGGTAGCACGAGCACAGCGTGCAGACCACGATGTTGTGGACCTCGTCGGTGTTCTCCGCCACACCGAGCCGCCCGAGCTTGCCTGGCGGGAT
>JAGXST010000033.1 GCA_018335555.1 Actinomycetota bacterium
GCGTTGGTGGACCCACCCGCGGCGCACGCCGCGGGCGGCCGCCTCGGACAGCGTGCCGACCCCCCAGCCGGCGATGACGTCGGTGAGGTGGTGCACCCCGACATAGCAACGCGACACCGCGACCGCGGCGGTGCCGAGGTGGAGCCAGCGGCGACGGCCACGACCGACGTGCGGGACCAGGGCGCTGGCCATGGCGGCGGCGACGGCGACGTGGCCGCTGGGCCACGACGATCCGGCGGGGATGGCGACCATGCGGTGCGCGTCACCGGCCATGTAGGGGCGCTCGCGTCCGATCAGCGGCTTCGTGCCCTGCGCGGCGCCCCACGCCGCGAGCCCTGCGAGGGCGAGGTCGGTGGCGGGCCGCCGACGCCCGGCGACCGCCAGGGTGCCGGCGACGCCGGCCAGGCCGTAGACCGAGCCGAGGTCGGTTCCCGCGGCGACCAGCCGATCGACGTGCCGGCCGAGCGGATAGGCCAGCGCCTTCGCTGCACGACGGTCCAGGTCGGCCGAGGTCCCCGAGCGCACCGCCGCATACGACGCGACGACGGCGATCACCGCGGCCGCCTGCGTGCGACGCCCGACGGGCGGTGTCGGCAGTGGTGCGCGTGACGGCATCAGGTCGCCTCGGGGTCGAAGGGCGGCGGGTCGTCGGCGGCGCGAGGCTCGGGGCCCCGCATGGTGGCGCCGGCGCGCGACCCGCGGCCGACCGCCTCGCCGAGCGGCCGCGTGATCGCGCGCTTGGTGTCGTCGAGGTCCTGCTTGATCCCGCGTAGTTCGCGGTCGAGGTCCTCCATGTCCGCGGCGCGCTTGAACTCGTCGAGCCCGCGCTGGGTCTCGGTGCGGAACCGCGCCAGCAGCCGCGCCGCGTTGCGGGCGAGGTCGGGCAGGCGATCCGGCCCGAAGACGAGCAGCGCGACGACTGCGATGACGAGGAGCTCCTGGACGCCCGGCATCAGCGGGGGCGTTCGCCCAGGGTGACCTCGAGCGTCAACTGTTCACCGTCGCGGACCACCCCGAGCTCGAGCGTCTCGCCCGGCTGGCGGCGGCGCACCTCGGCGACCAGCTCCGACATCGAGGCCAGCGGTTCGCCGTCGATCGAGACGATGATGTCGCCGGGCCGCATGCCCGCATCGTCCGCGCCGGTGCCGTCCTGCACCGAGTCGACCAGGGCACCCCGGGGCGCCTCGAGCCCGAATTCCTCGGCGACCTCCGGCGTGACGTCGAGGCCGGACACACCGAGCAGCGGATGTTCGACGAACCCCTGCGCGATGAGCTGGTCGGCGGACGAGATCGCCTGCTCGACCGGGACCGCGAACCCCACGCCCTGGCTGGCGCCGGTGCGGGTCAGGATGGCGGTGTTGATCCCGACCAGACGCCCGCGGGCGTCGACCAGCGCGCCCCCTGAGTTGCCCGGATTGATGGCCGCATCGGTCTGGATCACCGACGGGATGACCAGCGCACCGGCTTCCTCCTCGTCGACCCGGAGCTGACGGTCGAGCGCCGAGATGATCCCGGAGGTGACCGACGCCTGCAGCCCGAAGGGCGAGCCGATCGCCACCACCTGCTCACCGACGATGAGCGGTTCCTCGCTGGTGTCGCGCACGTTGACGGCGGGCAGGTCGTCGCGGTCGATGCGGACCACGGCGAGGTCGTTGAGTTCGTCGCTGCCGATCACCTCGCCCTCGAGGAGGTCGCCGCTGGACAGCCGTACCCGCAGCGACGACGCGCCCCGGATCACGTGGTGGTTGGTCAGGATGTAGCCGTCGGAGCGGTAGATCACGCCGGACCCGAGCCCGTCCCCGCCCACCGGTGCGTCGCCGTTCATCACGTCGATCGTCACCACCGACGGCGTGACGGCCTGCGCCACGGCGGGCACGACCTGGTTCAGGTCACCGTCGATCTCGATGGTCGGTGCGGTGACCGGGCCCTGCGCCGCTTCCGCGTCGAGGCGGGGCAGCAGCAGTGCAAGCGTCGCGACCGTGCCGATCACGGCGCCGAGCAGCCCCGCGAGCAGCGAGAACAAGCCGCTGCGGCCGCGGCCGCTGCGGGCCGGGGCGTCGACGGTGCCCGTCGTGTCGGGCGGGCGCACCGACCCGGCCGGGGATCCCGGGCCGGCCGAGGACTCGTCCCAGGCGGCCGGCGGTGGCTGCGGATAGCGCGCGATCGGTCGGGTCGCGTACGGCAGTTGCTGGGTCGACTCGGGCGCCGGCTGCGCCCAGGCGGGTTCGCCGGGTCCGGTGTCGGCCGGTGGCGGGGTCGACGGCTCGGCCGCGGCCGGGGTGGCGGCGGACGCGGGCATGTCCTCGCTGCGCCAGGGGCGCCGCCATTCCTCGCGGTCGTAGCTCACGTCCACTCCTGTCGGGACCAGCTAGGCGTCACGGTCCAATGGCCACAGCCATCGACCCACGCGGCCGATCCCGCGGGTCAGGCGGCCAAGCATGCTGGGCGCGGGGTCATTGGGCAAACCGGTCACGACGGTCAGCAGTTCATCGACCGGCGCGTCGGTGATGGCCGTGAAGGTGCGTTCGTCGCCGCGCCAGATCACCCGTCGGGGTTCGGAGCCGGGCAGCCGCCAGACGGCTCCGCCCCCGGGCGCGGTCATCTCGGTCGCGCCCGCGAGCGCCGCGGGCGACATCCGACCCCGCTGTTCGAAGACCGACAGGGTGTACAGGCCGTCGCTGTACACCAGGTGGATGGTGGGCACGCTCGCCTCGCTGCGGTCGAAACCGCTCTGCAGGACGTAGCCGCCCGGCAACGTGGCCGGCGCGACGAACCCTCGCGACTCGAACTCGGCGATGTCGGCCGACGTCAACGAGAACGCCTCGACCTCGAGCCCCTCGGGGTCGGGCGCGACGACGCGGGCGTCCACCACCTCGAGTTGGCTGTAGGCGACCACCCGCAGCGGTTCGCCGCGCAGGTCGTAGGTCTCGCGCCGAACGATCAGGTCGGTGTCGAGGTCGAGGTAGAGCACCTCCCGGGCGCGGTCGCCGTCGTGCTCACGCAACTGCAGCACCCGGGTCAGTCCGGTGTCGAGTTCGGCCCGCTGCGGCAGGACCTCGATGACGTACTTGCCGACCAGTCGCTGCAGGTCGATCGCCGCACGTTGTTCGAGGCCACCCAGGCGAAGCAGCGTTCCAGACGACCGCAGGAAGGCTTCCTCGCCGACCCGACCGACCTCCCAACCGCCCTCCTTGGCCACCGTCAGCCCACCGTCGACGCCCCGGGTGACCTGGACCTCGGTCAACTGCGGGCCCTCGCGGCTGAACGACGCGACCACGAGGCGGCCGGTGTGGGGCACGTCACGGGCCGCAGCCAGTGCACGGTCGAGCCAGAAGACCCCGGCGCCCGATGCCGCCGGTGCCTGCGGTGGATCATCCTCCTCGGCCGCGAATGCGGCGGCCGGTGGGCTCACGAGTGCGAGGACGAGCGCGGTGACGACGAACGGACGCCTCACCGGCCGTCGTAGCCGTAGGGGGCGGGCAGCGGGCCGTCGCCCGTGCGGGCCAGGTGGTCGATGAGGAACAGGTCGGCGGGTGGGACCACCTCGCCGCGGTCCTCGCCGAGCACGTAGGCCAGCGCGACCAGCGCCACCGTCGCCACCAGGCCCGCCGACGCCAGTTGCAGGCCGCGCGAGACCTTGCGCACCAGGCCGGGACGTTGGATGCCGCCGAGCGGGACCACGGGCGCCGGGGTCGCGGCCCAACGGCGCAGGGCGTCACGCGTGCGGCGAAGGTCGGCGAGTTCCGCCAGGCAGGCGTCGCAGTCCGCCAGGTGACGGGTGACGTCCATGGCGCGCGGCTCGTCGAGTTCGTCGTCGAGGAACGCCGAGATCAGGTCGCCGCTGACGTGTCGGTCAATCACGGCGCACCCCCGACTCGAGGGCCTTGCGCAGTGCCTTGCGGCCCCGGTGGATGCGGGAGCGCACCGTGCCGATCGGCCACCCCAGCGCGTCGGAGATCTCCTCGTAGCTCAACCCCTGCACGTCACACAGCACCACCGCGGTGCGAAAGCCCGGCGGCAACTCCTCCAGGGCGGTCTCGAGGTCGCCGCGCAGCACGCCGGCCTCGATGGTCTCGAGCGGACCGGGGTCGGACTCGCTGGGCTGCTTCCACTCCTCGTCGGGGAGCGGTTCGAGCCGCACGCGCGTGCGCCGCCGGACCCGGTCGAGGAACAGGTTCTTGGTGATCCGGTACAGCCAGCCTTCGAAGGTGCCGGGCTGGTAGCGGTCGAGGTTGCGGTAGACCCGCACGAACACGTCCTGGGCGAGGTCGCGGGCCTCGTCGCGGTCGCCGGTGAGCCGGTAGGCCATCGTGTAGACCCTGTCGCCGTACTGCTCGGCGATCTCGTCCCAGGTCGGTGCCGGTTGGGCTGCGGGGTCGGGCGCACGACGTTGCCGCTCGTGCGGTGCCGGGATCGCCGGGGTCGCGTCACGACGAACGAGGTCGTCCTGCACGATGGCGTCGGCGTACGAGCGTTGCGGCACGGTGCTCCTGATGAAAGAGGTGTCCGGACGGACCCGGCCGAGGATAACGGCAAGAGGCGGCCCGGTCGGCACCCTGGAACCATCGACCGCGCCGGCCCAGCCCTCAGGGTGGAGTGCGCCCGTCGCACGTCGCGGTAGCGTGCCCCGCAGCGACCCCTGGAGCCCGTCCGTGCCAACTTCGCCGTCGTCACCCGCGGTTCGTGACCTGTTGCGCGTGTTGGCGACGACGCTCGACGCGCGCGCGGCGGTCGAGATCGGCTCCGATGGCGGCGACAGCGCCGTGGCGGTGCTGTCCGGGATGGCACTGGCCGGGTCGCTGACCAGCATCGAGAACGACCGCGACCAGCACGAGCGGGCCGCCGCCACGGTGGCCGGATCCGGCCTGGCCACCCGTGTCCGCGCGATCGTCGGCGACCCGGCCGTCGTGTTGCCGCGGCTGGCCGACGGCGGCTACGACCTCGTGCTCGCCCAGGGCGGCGCGGCGGCCACGGCGGCCGCGATCGAGCATGCGCCGCGCCTGCTGCGCCCGGGTGGCATGCTCGTGGTCACCGCGGCCGCGGCCGGTGCCGCGAGCCTGCAGCGTCTGGCCGGGGAACTCGCCGAGGACGAGCGGTTCGTCCCGGCCCTGCTCCCCCTCGACGACGGCGTCCTGCTCGCCACGCTCACGGGCAGCGACGGCTGACCTGCGCGTGCGACACGCACCGCCGCCGGTGACCAGTCGCCGCCGCTGACCAGTTCACGACCGCCAGGGCGTCGCTCATACTGATCTGCCGACAGGAAGCGGCGGCAGATCAGTAGAACCTGACCTTGGCGGCGAACTCGGCGGCCGGGGCGAGGATGACCGCGAGGTAGAACATGCCGGTCGAGGCCTGGATGCTGCGACCGCCCTCGCGTGCGAGCTTGACGTTGAAGCCGGCGATGAAGGCGATCAGGGCCAGCACGCCGAGGCCGAGGATCAACGTCATCGACCCGATGCGCAGGATCGGCGAGAACGTGCGGGCGCAGGTGTCGAAGGCAGCGCCGGCGAGGTCCTCGCATGGGGCGGGATTGCGGCCCGAGAGCAGCACCGACGCGACGCCGGCGACCACGGCGGCGACGTTGGTCCAGGCCATCACGACCATGTAGCGGTTGGTGAGGCGCCGCTCGACCAGGTACCAGTGGCCGAGCACCATGCCGGCCCAGATGCCGCCGAGCAGCAGCGCCCCCAGGACCAGTTCGGCGACACCCTGGGGCAGGCCGCCGGCACCGTCGCGGGCGGCTCGGATGGCCGCCAGCGGTACGAACGAGGCCAGGCC
>JAGXST010000034.1 GCA_018335555.1 Actinomycetota bacterium
GACCGAACTCGTCGTCGACGTGAGCGGCCTCGAGAGCATCGTGTCGGCCCTGGTCAGCCGGGGTTTCCGGGCCGACGTGAGCCGCCTGCCCGACCGCGTCACCGCGGCGCACCGCCGGCTCGGCAGGATCGTGATCCGCCCGTGCCGGTTCGACGCCGACGGCAACGCCCACGGCTACGGCGACGACGGACCGCTCGTGCTCCCCGCCGATGCATTCGATCCCGTCGACGTCCCACTCCGCACCGTGCGCCCGGTCTGACCGACGGCCCACGCCTCGCCGAGTGATTGAGTCCGGGCGACCACGGACGACCTTCAAGGGCATCGATGTCAGCCCCGAGTCCGGATGTCCTTGGTGAATCGTCAGACCCGCGTCGTCTCGACGCTCACAGCCCTCGCCCTCATGACCGCCGTGGTGCCACCTGCCGCCGCGGGAACGGACGGACACCCACTCAAGGACGGGGCGGTCGGTTACTTCGGCCACTTCGACCCCGTCGTGCAACCGCTGCCGCTCGACGCGGACTTCATGTCCCCGACCGCCAACACGCCGGCACCGACCCCTGCGTGCCCGGCGATGGTCATGACCGCCGAGTTCGGTGACGTCCACCCCGGCTCGACCCACGCACGCGCGATCGACTGCCTCGCCTGGTGGGGCGTGTCCCTGGGCGACGGCAATTACGGCTACGCGCCCGGCAAGCCGGTCACTCGCGCGCAGAACGCCTCGTTCCTCGCGCGCGCGCTCGACTCCACGCACGTCCCGCTTCCCGAGGACTGGCAACTGCCTTCCGGGTTCAGGTTGCCCGACGTGGCCGACGGCGCGCCTCACTCCGTACCGATCCTGCGGGTCGTGCACTCGGACATCATGCGTCCCCGCTCCGACGGCAACTTCCGGGGCGGCGTCTCCCTGCGACGCGACGAGATGGCGATCGCGATCGTCGCCGCGTACGACCACGTCTCCGGCAGCGACGCGACGCAGCCACCCCCCACGGGACGGTTCCCCGACCTCGGCGGACACCGTGACGCGGCGACCATCGAACGGGCCTACGACCTGGGGTTCACGTCCGGTCGCACCGACGGCACGTTCGATCCCGCCGGCGTGGTCAACCGGGCACAGATGGCGGCGTTCCTGACCCGGCTGCTCGATGCCCTGGTCACCGACCATCACGCCTACCCGCCCTCGCTCCCCGCCTGGGACCTCGTCCCACCGGGACGCAGGCCGCCTCCGCCGCTCCAGGGGGAAGGGGTCAAGTTCGCCTTCTACGAGAAGAACCACGACGGCAGCCTGCTGCGCTGGGACCCCTGCAAACCCATCCCCGTCCACGTCAACTACGCGGGTGCGCCGGCGGGCGCGAAGACCGCCGTCGAACGTGCCGTCAAGATGGTGGCAGACGCGAGCGGCATGCGTGTCCACGTCGCCGGCACCTCGACCGAGAAGGCCCGCAACGACGGCAGCGTCCCGATCGTGGACGGTCGCCTCACGATCGGGTGGGCGGACTTCGGGCACCCGATGCTGATCGGCTACGGAGGGCCGTCCTATTCCTACGTCGGCCGGGGCCATCTGCAGATCTTTGCCGGCGGCGTCGCGATGAACAGTGCGTGGAGGCCGACCGGCGACCAACTGACGCTCGGCCTGATGCACGAGATCGGCCACGCGGTCGGGCTCGACCATCCTTCGGACCCCGGACAGGTGATGTACCACCAGTTGCAGCACGGCCGGAAGGTCGCCTGGGGTGACGGTGACCTGGTCGGTCTGCGGGCGCTCGGCGACAGGTCCGGTTGCTCGTAGAGGTCCCTGGGCACGGCTGGCCCGCGATGCCGGCGACAACGCCTACGGTTACCGGTGACGACGGGGCGGTCGTGCTGTCCGACGCTGCGCCGACTCCGTCGCCGTCTCCCTCCGCACCGTCCGCCCGACCGACGGAGCCAGCGAATGACCACACCACCACCGCCCCCGCCGTCCCCCGCAGCGCCCCCGCCGCCGGCCACGACGGGTCTCGCCGGGCAGCCGCCGGCGATCTCGGTCCGCGGCCTGACCAAGAACTACAGCGGTCAACGCGTCGTCGACCAGGTCAGCTTCGACGTCCCGCGCGGCCGTGTCGTCGGCTTCCTCGGACCCAACGGCGCCGGCAAGTCGACCACCATGCGCATGATCATCGGGCTGACCGCGCCGACGGCCGGTGAGGCACAGATCCTCGGCCGGCCGTTCGCCAGGCTCGACGACCCGGTGCACACCGTCGGCTCGATCGTCGACGGGGTCGAGTACCACCCGGGTCGCCGGGCCATCGAGGAGTTGCGGGTCAACGCGACGGCGGTCGGCATCCCGCGTTCACGGTGCGACGAGGTGCTCGAACTCGTCGGCCTCGAGCATGCCGCCAACAAGCGGGTCGGGGCGTACAGCCTCGGCATGCGCCAGCGGCTCGGCATCGCCCAGGCGATGCTCGGCGACCCGCAGGTCCTGCTGCTCGACGAGCCCGCCAACGGGCTCGACCCACAGGGCATCCTGTGGGTGCGCCAGTTCCTGCGCGGCCTGGCCGACGAGGGCCGATCCATCCTGGTCTCGTCCCACCTGATCAACGAGGTCGCACGACTCGCCGACGACGTCATCGTCATTCGCCAGGGCAGGATCGTCACCGAGGCGTCGGTGAGCGAGCTGACCGCCGTCGCCGGTGGTGCGGCGGTCACCGTGACCAGCCGCGACGACGTCCGCCTGCAGCAGGCGCTGGTCGAGCGCGGCGCCGAGGTCGTGCCGGGCACCACCGGGTTGACGGTGCGCAACCTCGACGCGGACGGCATCGGCGAGGTCGCGTTGGCGGCCGGGATCGCGCTGCGCGAACTCCGCCCGATCACCGCCGAACTCGAGGACGTCTTCATGGAACTGACGGCCGAAGGTGAGATCCGATGACTGCGACGACCACGCCCATCCGTCTGCTCGCCTCCGAATGGCGCAAACTGCGCACCGTCGTCACGACCTGGGTGTTGACGGCCGTCGGCTGGGGCATGGTGCTGCTCGGCCTCATGCTGCCCTTCATCGTGCCCGGCTTCGGGGCGCCCTTCGACGGCTCCGCCGGCCAGATCGCCAGCAGCGTCGATGCGATCGGCGGCAACTCGTTCATCGTGATGATCGTGGGCATCCTCGTCATCACGACCGAGTTCCGACACGGCACGATCGGCCGCACGCTGCAGTTGGTGCCCTCCCGGCTGACGGTGCTCGCCGCGAAACTCGCCGCCGGCGTCCTGTATGCGATCGCCTTCGTGGTGACCAGCCTGTTGATCGTCGCGGTGGTCCTGTTCGTGATGTCGGCGGTCAACGACGCGCCGTTGCAGTGGGGGCCGGCCGTTGGCACGGCGCTGTGGCAGGCATTCGTCGGCATGTCGCTGACGGCGCTGCTCGGCGTGGCCTTTGGCGCCCTGGTGCGTAGCCAGGTGATCGCGATCACGACGTCGCTGATCTGGGTCCTGGTCGTCGAACAGTTGCTGTTCAACTTCTTCCCGCGGTCCGGGCAGTGGTTGCCCTTCAACGCCCTCAACGCGCTGTTCATCACGCCCGAAGCCCGCGCGCAGATGCCACCCAACGTCGAGTTCCTCGACGTCGGGGTCGCCCTGGGGGTCTTCGTGGGCTACGTGGTGGTCTTCACGCTCGCTGCGGCCGTGCTGATGCGCAAGCGCGACGTCTGAGCCTCGGGCCCGTCCGGGTCCAGTGCGGCGAGCAGGTGGCCGACCTCGGCCGGGGCACGATCGAGGTCGGCCAGACGCACCACCTCGGGTTCGTCGGTGTCTCCGGCGTCGATCAGCTCGCACAGGCGTGCGATGGCGCCGGCATGGGCAGCCACGCGCTGCTGTGCGTACCCGGCTGCGTTGCCGCGCACGACCATGTACGGCCAGTCCGAGGTCGCCAGCAGGGCGAGTTCGCGGGCGAGCTGGGCGCGGCCGGCCGGCGTGCCACGACCGCCGGCCAGCGCGGTGCGGGCACGTGCGCGGGCGTCGGCCAGTGCCTGCCACATCGGCCGGGTGCCCTCCGCGACCCAACTGGCGTGGCTCTTGGCGTAGCCCCACGACGACTCGGGCAGTGCCAGCCTGCGGCTCGGCGGGCGTTCGCGGCGTCGGGAGGCCAGCGTGGACGTCGTCAGCCCCGGGTCGGCGTCGACGCGACGTAGCACGGTCTCGAGCCAGTGCGGCCCCTCGAACCACCAGTGGCCGAACAGTTCGGTGTCGAAAGCGGTCACGACGTGCCCGACGGGCCTGGCGGCCAGGCTGTCGCGCAGGACGCCGACGAAGTGTTCCGCGTGCGCGGCGACGCGCCCGGTCGCGGCCTGGGGGACGTAGGGCTGCTTGGCGTCCGGCGGCAGCGTGCGGTCGGTGACCCGCCACGACGGATGGGTTCCGAACGTGCCGCGGGCGAAGAAGTCGCGGTACCACTCGTCGGCCGGGTAGCCCGAGGACGACGACCACACGTTGGCGCTGAGGGTGACGTCGCGGGCATAGGCGGCCACGTCGCTGTCGCCGATCAGCACGCCTTCGTACAACAGGTCGAAGCCGGCGGCCTCGTCGGTTCCGAGCACCTCGTGCGCGGTCCAGTCGCGCTCGGGACGGCCGTCGGCCGCCCACAGTGTGGCGGTGTCGACCAACACGTGGTCGATGCCGTGCGCGGCGTAGTGGTGTTCGAGTCCGGGCAGGTCGGGGCCGGTCCGTTGCAGGGTGGGGGTGCCGTAGCCGTCGACGTGCAGCGGCGGCAGGGTCGGGTCGGCAACCGCTGAGGCCGGGCGGTAGCCCAGCTCGGGCGGCCACAGCCCGCTCGGGCGACGTCCGGCCCACGCGGCGTGGTCGTCCACCCCGAGAGCGATCTGGGCGTCGATCTCGGCAGGATCCGGCACCAGCGGCAGGTACGGGTGCGTGGCGGGACCGCCGAGCAGTTCGATCACCCCGAGGTCGGCGAGGTCGGCCCACACGCCGGTCAACCCGCCGCGGGCCTGGACGTCGTCGTGGTAGTCGAGCAACCCGGCGAAGTGGCGCCAGTAGTAGGTGGCGAGATCGACCACCTCGGGACCCATCCAGCCGTGCCAGCGCTGCTCCTCGCTGCGCCACATCTGCCCGCCGAGCCAGGCCCCGAAGTCGCGGACGAGGTCGGGGTCGCGGACCTGGTGGGCGACCAGTGGCGTGACGCCGAGGCTCAACACGTCGCGCATGCCGTCGTCGGCGAGACGCTCCAGCACGCGGGTGACCGGCAGCCACGACCCCGCCCAGGCCTCGAACAGCCACTCCTCGCCGACGGGCCACACCCCGTGGCCCTTGAGGTAGGGCAGGTGGGTGTGCAGGACCAGCGACCAGGCGCGGGTCACGCGCGCACCGTGCAGACCGCGATCAGGTCGAGGCTCGCGTCGAGATCGCGTGCGTCGAGCGTGAACCAGTCCGGCGTCACGGCGTGGACGGCCGCGCGCAGCCACTCGGTCCAGTCCGACGGCGGGTCGCCGACGAGGTCGGGCAGTGCGCGGCCCGCGGTCGCCTCGAGTTGCTGCAGTCGCCGGCCGTGGTGGACGCCGAGCATCCGGTCGACCGTCAGGCCGGCTGCGGTCAGTTCCTCGACGAGCTCGGCGGCGGTGAACTCGCGCGTGTGGAACGGGTTGACGGGCACGTCGCTGCCCGGGGTGAACGTGAGCCGGTTGGGCGTGGCGATCGCCACCGTGCCGCCGGGCCGCGTGACGCGCCGCAGCGAGCGGAGGTAGCCGGGGATGTCGTACAGGTGCTCGATCACCTGGAACGACACGGTGAGGTCGACCGCGCCGTCGTCCAGCGGCAGCGACATCAACTCCGCCGCGTACACCTCGACGACTGGATGGCTCGTGCCGTAGGTGGCTGCGGCATGGGCGACGACCGTGGCATCGAGGTCGACCCCGACGACCCGCGCGGCCCCGGCCCCGGCCAGCATCGCCAGGCCGTACCCCTCGCCGCAGCCGGCATCGAGGACCGCCGTCGCAGGCAGGTCGCGGACCAGGTCGACCGCGAGGTCATAGGCGACGACATGGCGTTGGAACCAGTAGTTCTCGTCGGCCACGCCGGGCAGGGTCCGCTCGCCGGTCAGGACCAGGCCCGATGTCGGCACGGCGGCGTCGGCCACCGGGGCGGGGGCAGGTCGGTCGCACGATGGATGCACATCGGACATGGACGGGAGCCTACGGTGCACGGGCGGGACGGCTGCATCGAGCGGTCGGGGGAAACCCGCGGCAGACCCTCTAGGACGGGGTCTGGGATTTGACTTTGAGCGTCCGCTCCAATTCGATCGTCCCCAACAGACTGCGATGCGTCGCCGGCCGGCGACGCTGTCTCGACCACGAGAGGGAAACGGGCCCATGAAGGTGATCGTCCCGGTCAAGCGCGTGCCGGACACGGCGGGCGAGAAGAACATCGACCCCAACGACAAGACCGTCGACCGCGAGTCGGTCGAGTCGGTGCTGTGCCCGATCAACGAGTTCTCGATCGAGGAGGCCGTGCGCCTCAAGGAGAACCACGGCGCCGAGGTCAGGGTGCTGCTGATGGGGCCCGAGTCGGCCCAGCCGATCGTGCGCAAGGCGCTGAGCTACGGGCTGGACTCGGCGGTGCAGATCACCGACGACACGCTGGCCGGTTCCGACGCGATCGGGACGGCACGGGCGATCGCAAAGGCGCTCGAGGGCGAGGAGTTCGACCTGGTGATCTTCGGCAACCAGGCGACCGACTCGCGCACCTCGATCGTGCCGGCCGCGGTGGCCGAGATCCTGGGGCTGCCGAGCCTGACCTACGCCCGCCACCTGGAGGTCGACGGCGACAAGGTCGTCGTGCACCGCGAGCACGAGGAGGGCTACGACGTGGTCGAGGCCACGCTGCCCGCCATCGTGAGCGTCGTCGAGGCGATCAACGACCCGCGCTACCCCTCGTTCAAGGGGATCATGGCCGCCAAGTCCAAGCCGCTGGACGTCAAGTCCGCCGCCGACGTCGGCATCGACACCGGCGCGGTCGGTCAGGCCAATGCGCTGGCCGTGCTGACCGAGTTCGAACAGCGTCCGCCCAAGGAGGCCGGGACCATCGTCGAGGACGACGGATCCGGCGCCGCGGCGGCGCAGTTGGCGGACTGGATGCAGAGCAGGAAGTTCATCTGAACCGGCATCTGAACCGGCCCGATGCGGCCACAAGAGATGAGAGGAAGAAGTCATGGGTGAACTGCTCGTTCTGATCGACCACTCCGACAGCCAGCCGAAGAAGATCTCGCTGCAGATGCTCGCGGCGGCGAACCAGCTCGCCTCGGCGTCCGGGGACACCGTCTCGGCGGTGTGGCTGGGCGAGGGCGCGTCGGCGGTCGCCGACACGCTCGGTCGGCACGGCGCGACCAAGCTGTACACGTGGGAGTCGGCGGACGTCACCGGCTACGTGACGCTGCCGCAGGTCGAGGCGCTCGAGAAGGCGTTCGAGGTCTCGGGTGCGCAGGTGCTGCTGTTCGCGTCGTCGAACCACGTCAAGGACGTCGCGGCCCGCCTGGCGGTCCGCACCGGCGCCGGGGTGATCACCGACGCGACCGGTGCGGAGTTCGCCGACGGCAAGGTCGTCGCCACCAAGGAGGTCTTCGGTGGTGAGCTGATCACGAAGTGCACCTTCGCCGACGGCGTCAAGCAACTGGTCGGGATCTCCAACAACGCGTTCGTCGCCGAGGAGACCGGTGGCGGTGCGCCAGAGGTCGTGGCGCTCGACGTGTCGCTGTCCGAGTCCGCAACCGCGGCCAAGGTCACCTCGGTCGAGAAGCAGGTCACCGCGGACCGGCCCGACATCGCCGAGGCCGCGATCGTGGTCGCCGGTGGCCGGGGGCTGGGCGACGAGAAGGGCTTCGCCCTGATGGAGGAACTCGCCGACCTGCTGGGCGCCGGCGTCGGCGCCTCACGTGCCGCGACCGATGCGGGCTGGTACCCGCACCGCTACCAGATCGGCCAGACCGGCAGGACCGTCTCGCCCACGCTCTACATCGGGTCGGGCATCTCGGGTGCGATCCAGCACCGCGCAGGGATGCAGACC
>JAGXST010000035.1 GCA_018335555.1 Actinomycetota bacterium
TTCCTGCAGGACAGCTTCATGATCCTGACGCTGCTCGGCGTCGCGATCTTCGCCGGCATCCGCATGGCCCTCGACCCGCGTCGGATGGGTCGTCACAGCCGCTTCACCGGCTCCAACCTCAACCAGGGTTGGTGGGTGCTGATGGGCGAGTTCCTGGTGGTCTGGACCCTGCTGATGGCCCACGGTGTCCGGGCGGCACTCGACCACGCCCCCACCGAGGCCGCGTTCCTGTCGGTCAGGGTCGGCGGCCTGTTCGAGGGGATGGACCCGTTCGCGCTGGAGCTCACCAGCGCGGTGATGCTGATCGTCCACCTCGCGATCGTCGGCTGGTTCCTGTTGTTCACGCTCAACTCGAAGCACCTGCACATCGCCACGATCCCGTTCCAGGAACTGTTCGCCCGCCAGCCCAAGGCGCTGGGCAAGCTGCGGACCGAACTGATCGACATGGAGAACATGGACGAGGACACCGTCCTCGGCGTGGGCAAGGTCGAGGACTTCGGGTTCAAGCACGTGCTCGACATGTACACCTGCACCGAGTGTGGCCGCTGCCAGTCGCAGTGCCCGGCCTGGAACACCGGCAAGCCGCTCTCGCCCAAGCTGCTGGTCATGGACCTGCGCGACCACCTCTACGCCAAGGGACCGTTCATCCTCGGCAAGGAGGACGAGGAGCAGGCCGCCGACGTCATCAACATGCAACTGGTCGGTGACACGCCGGGCCAGGAGAACGCGGTCATCGACTACGACGTGCTGTGGTCGTGCACGACCTGCGGGGCGTGCGTCGAGGAGTGCCCGGTCGACATCGAACACGTCGACATGATCATGGACATGCGGCGCTACAAGACGATGATGGAGTCGAGCTTCCCGCAGGAAGCCGGGATCATGCTCCGCAACGTCGAGAACGCCGGCGACCCGTGGGGCGTCGGGCAGTCCAAGCGCGAGGAATGGACCGACAAGCTCGACTTCGACATCCCGGTCGCGCAGCCCGGCGTCGAACTCGACGCCGACACCGAGTACCTGTTCTGGGTCGGGTGTGCCGGCTCGGTGGACGACCGCTCGAAGAAGATCACGCAGGCGACGGCGCAGTTGCTGCACGACGCGGGCGTGAAGTTCGCGATCCTGGGCAAGAACGAGACCTGCAACGGTGACCCGGCCCGCCGCCTGGGCATGGAGTACCTGTTCCAGATGCTCGCCCAGCAAAACGTCGAGATGCTCAAGTCGATCGGCGTCGACAAGAAGAAGATCGTCGCCTGGTGCCCGCACTGCTTCAACACGCTCAAGAACGAGTACCCCGACTTCGACGGCAACTTCGAGGTCCTGCACCACTCCGAGGTGCTGGCCCAACTGATCGACGACGGGCGCCTGGTGGCGACCAAGGAGATCGAGGCCAAGATCACCTACCACGACCCGTGCTACCTCGGCCGTCACAACGAGGTGTACTCGACTCCGCGCAAGGTGGTCGACGCGGTGCCGGGTCTCACACCCACCGAGATGGGTCGCTGCCGCTCGAACGGGTTCTGCTGCGGCGCCGGCGGCGCACGCATGTGGGTCGAGGAGAACATCGGCAAGCGGGTCAACATGGAGCGCGTCGAGGAGGCGCTCGAGATGGACCCCGACCTGATCTCGACCGCGTGCCCGTTCTGCACCACGATGCTCTCCGACGGCATCGCGCAGAAGGTCCAGGACGGCTCGCTGGCCGAGGGCAAGGTGGAGGTCCTCGACATCTCGGAGGTGCTCCAGCGCGGCCGCCTGCTGCCGATGGCCACCCAGGGCGTCAAGGGCGACGAGGCCTGATGTGACGACCACCGGCATCATGGCCGTGGTCGCCGCGACGGCGGTCGTGCTCGCCGTCGTGTGGCTCTACAACCGACTGGTCCGTGCCCGGGTCCGGGTCGACGAGGCCTGGGCGCAGGTCGCCACGGATCTGCAGCGCCGCCACGACCTGATCCCGTCGCTGGTCGGCGTGGTGCGCGGGTACGCCGCGCACGAGTCCGAGTTGTTCGAGGAGGTGACCCGCGCCCGCGCGGCGGCGCTCGGCCCACACCCTCCCGAAGAACGCCGGGCCGCCGAGGATGCGTTGACCGACGCGTTGGCACGGCTGCTGCTGCTCGCCGAGAGCTACCCGCAACTGCGGGCCGATGCCGTCTTCGGTGACCTGCAGACCGAACTGGCCGCCACCGAGGACCGCCTCGCATTCGCCCGCGACTTCGCCGCACACCGCGTCGCCCGCTACCACGAACTGCTCGACGCCTTCCCGTCGGTCCTCGTCGCCCGCCTGTTCCGGTTCGAACGGCGTCCGACCTTCGTGGCCGACGAGCATGCCCGGGCGGTGCCGACCGCGACCGTCACCGGACCGAGGTCGGCGACATGAGGACGAGCTCGCGACTGGTCGTCACCGGCGTGGTGGCGGCCGTCACCGCAGCGCTGGTCGCCAGTGCCGCAACGGCACCGCGGCTGAGCGACTTCGAGCCGAGCCCCGACGACGCGTTCGCCATCGACATGTTCGACCAGGAGGTCAGGGTCGGCAGCGACGGCCGGCTCGAGGTCGTCGAGTCGATCGATGTCACCTTCCGCGAGCAGCGGCGCGGCATCTTCCGCGACCTCGACACCGTCGGGATCGAAGACTCGCAGGTCACCTACGAGGTGCGATCTGTCGACCGCGGCCTGCCGGACCAGTCCTGGGACTACGTCATCGAGGACACCGGCGCGCGGCTGCGGGTCCGCATCGGCAACGAAGACGTCGTCCTCGACCCGGGTCCGCAGCACTACCGCATCGCCTACGTGATGGACGGGCTGCTGTTCGAACCGACGGCGCGGCCGGGCATGGTGCAGTTGCGCATCGACGTGCCCGGTGCCGAGTGGCCGACCGCGATCGCCGAGACCCGGTTCCGCGTCGAACTGCCCGCCGAGCCGACCCGGGTGCAGTGCGTCATGGGATCGAGCGGCGAGACGAACCCGTGCCCGGAGGCCACGGTCGAGGGAACGACGGTGCGACAGAGCGTTCCTGCCCTCGAGCCCTGGACGACCGCGACGGTGCTGGTCGAGGTGCCCGCCGACGCGTTCACCACGACCTTCGACGTGGCCGAGGTCGAGGACCTGGACACGCTCGGCGAGGCGGCCCAGCCCGAGGGCCCGCCACCGCTTCCTCGGGTCCCGGCTGCACTGCTGCTGTTGCTGCTGGTCGCCGCACCCGCCCTGCTGCTGGAGGCGCTGCGCGCCAGGCTGGTGTACCGCGACCGCGTCACCGACCCGGCCCTGCACGACCGGGTCACGCCGTCGGCGGAACTCGAGCCGCCGGACAACGCGCGGCCGCTCGAGACCGCCGCCCTCCTCCAGCGCGGCATCGGCAACGAGGTGGTGCTCGCGACGCTGCTCGACCTCGAGTTGCGCGGCGCCGTGCAGACCGCGACGACGGAGACGGCCGAGGGCAAGCCTCGAATCGTCGTCACGCCCGCGGACGGTGCACCGCGGGGCGAACCGCCCCGGCCCTGGGAGGCGGCGTTCCTCCGACATCTGCTCGGTTCGACGGGCAGGATCGACTTCGACGGGGTCTACGACGCCGATACCACGAAGCGCGCCTCTGCCGCATCCGGGGCGCTGAAGTCGCACGGCGGGTGGCTGCACAGCACGGAGAGTCCGCTGACCCACACCGGGGCCCGGTGGCTGCGTGGCGGGACCTTCGCCGTCTGGATCGCCCTGTGCCTGGCACTCGGTGCCGTGATCGGCGTTGCGGGCACGCGGCTGCTGCAACTGTCGTTGGTGGTCCCGGTCGTGATCTGGGTCTGCCTCGGGGTGAGCTGGATCCTGCTCTCGTTCGTCTGGCGGCCGCAACGGCTGCCCTTGACCTCCGTTGGTCGAGACGTCATCGCCCGGACCCGGGCCTTCCGCGAGTTCCTCGAGCAGGTGCACGGCGACCGGCTCGAGTTCGCCGCAGGTCGCGAGACCTACGACCAGCACCATCCGGCGCTGTCGCTGCTGCCCTTCGCGATGGCGCTCGGGCTCGCCGACTCGTGGTACCGACGCTTCGAACCGGTACTGGCCGAACTGGCCCGGCAGGGCGCCGTCCCGACGTCGGGCCCGTACCCCTGGTGGGCGTACGGGGCCGGCTACGGCGCGGTGCGGACCTCGTACTCGAGCTCGACCACCTCGCCGTCGTCGTCGGGCGGAAGTGGCGGCAGCTTCGGTGGTGGCGGCGCCGGCTCGGGTGGCGGGGGCGGCGGCGGTGGCTCGTGGTGACCGATGCTCAGCCCTGCAGCGCCGGCTCGGGTTCCTCCGCCTCGACGCCGACGTGCTCGTAGCCGCGCTGTGACAACCGGCTGATCACGACGAGGGTGCCGGCCAGCAACGTGATCCCGACCCACTGGGTCCACGTCAGCGTGTCACCGAAGGCGAAGCGGTTGATCAGGATCGCGCTGAGCGGGAAGGCCAGCTCGGCCAGGGTCGCTGCCGAGGCCGGCGTGCCGGCGAGGCCGCGGTAGTACAGCCACAGGGCGAGCAGGCCCGGAATGGCGGCCAGCGCGGCCAACGCCGGCAGGTCGTCCCCCGACACGCTGGCGAAGCCGGCGGGCCCCGTGTCGAGCAGCACGACCAGCGCGCTGGCGGGCAGGCCGATGCTGAACCGCAGCGCGGTCAACTCCCGCGGGGCGAAGGTCGTCGACAGCCCGCGACCCAGCACCGTCCCGAGCCCCCACAGGATCGCCGCGCCCACGGCCAGCAGCGCCGGAGCGAGTTGCTCGATGCTGACCGAGGTGGGATCACGCAGGGCGATCAGGTAGGCGCCGAGGATCCCGGCGGCGGCGAAACCACCCAGCCGGACCCTCGGCCGCTCACCGAGCAGCAGCCAGGCCGCGCCGATGGCGACCAACGGCTGGAGCTTCTGCAGCAGCAACGGGGTCGTCGGGTCGCCGTAACGGAAGGCGAGTGTGAACAGGAACGTCGCGGTCGCCGACGCACCGACGCCGATCAGCAGCAGCGACCCCAGGACCCGCGGCGACCACCGGATCCGGCGCCAGGGCACCCGAGCGAGCAGGGGTAGGCACGCCAGCGTCAGCAACAGGTGTTCGTAGAACACCACCACGCTCGCGTCGAGCTCGAGGGCCAGGCCGCGGCGGAACAGCGCGTCGGTACCCCACAGCGCCGCCGCGAGCGCGACGAACACGATCGAGGGCATGCTGCGGCGGGTGGGCGACTCGGTCACGTTGGAAGTCCGAACACCGAGGGACGGGATGGGGGAACGCTAACCCCTGGGGCGCGGTCACCGGCAACCAGCGGCCGCAGACACCGAGAGGCCCCCCGGCGTGGAGAGCGCCGGGGGGCCGTTTCGACCCGGTGACAGGGATGTCCGCGGAAGCCGGAGGGGACGTCCGACGACCGGGGCGGCTGCGAGGCCGCGATCCGAGTCGAATGAAACGACGGAGAAGAACCCGGGACATAGGTCCTACCCCGTGGCGCCACGCTACCCCACCCGTGGCCCCATGTCACTAGTCACGCCTGGTCGCCCGGCTCCCGCTCGAAGTTCTCGAAATACCGGCTCGGCGTGGGCCCCCGCTGCCCCTGGTACTTGCTGCCGATCTCGGACGATCCATACGGATGCTCAGCAGGCGAGGTGAGCGGGAAGAACGCCAACTGACCGATCTTCATGCCTGGATACAGCGTGATCGGCAGGTTGGCCACGTTGGACAGCTCGAGCGTCAGATGCCCGCTCCAACCCGCGTCGACGAAGCCGGCGGTCGAGTGGATGAGCAGGCCGAGGCGCGCCAGCGACGACTTGCCTTCGAGCCGGGCGACCATGTCGTCGGGAATGGTCACGGTCTCGAGCGTCGTGCCCAGGACGAACTCACCCGGATGCAGGATGAACGGCTCGTCCGGATCGTCGACCGTCACCAGTTCCGTGAGGTCGTCCATGGGCTTTCGGACGTCGATGTACGGATAGCGGTTGTTCGCGAAGACGCGGAACTCGGAGCCGATCCGCAGATCGATGCTGGACGGCTGGATCGCGTTCTCACCGAGTGGCTCGATGCGCAGCCGGCCACTCGCCATGGCAGCACGCAGGTCACGGTCGGACAGGATCATGGGCGGGCTCCCGTAGCGCGATCACGTCGCGTTGCCACCGCCACGGTCCGGGCAGTACCTTCCGCACGCCTCGCGGGTGTAGCTCAATGGTAGAGCCCCAGCTTCCCAAGCTGGTGACGGGGGTTCGATTCCCCTCACCCGCTCCGCCCGCCGGGTCCTTCGCGAGGAGAGCCCGAGAGTCATCGCGTGAAGATCATGTGTTGAGCGCCCGGCCGAACGCCTGGCCCTCCCGCTTCGGAAGCGCTGCCGCAGTCCGGCGGTTCTGCGTACGTCGGTCGCCCGACCATGTCATGTCAGATCGAGGGCGTGACCTCACATCGAGGCCAACCTCGATCTGCGGTCACAACCACGATCTCGCGTCACATCGCCGGACCCTGCAACCGTGCGGATACGCACCCGTTCGTGCCAGCCGTCCGCGGTCACTCCCAGGCAAGGTGCAGCCGCTGAACTTGACCGCGTGCGTAGCGCCCTCATGGATATCTCGTATGCGCTACGGCGTGTGCTCGGCCCGGTCGTGCGACAGCTCATGATCGAGGCGCTTCACCAGGTGCTCGATCGGTTCATCAGCAGCCAGCACGAGGGGCTCATCGGGCCACGCTTCGTACACCTGGGTCCGATGTTCGACCTCGGACCACGAGGGCTCGGGCACCTGCTCGAGGCCCCGCTCCCGGGTGCGGAGCCTGCGCTGGTGCTCGGCGACGTTCGGTGGCAGCAGGAGCACGAACCGAACGACGTCGCCAGCTCGTTTCGCCGCGTCTCGCCAGACCTGGCGGGCTGCCTCGCTGTCGTTGACTGCGTCCACGACGACGCGGAGCCCGAGGACGAGGTTTTGTTGGGCAGCGGCGCTGACGGCCTCGTAGGCCGCGACGCCAGTGGTCCAGCCGGGCTCCAAACCGCTTCGCAGCAGCGCATCCTCGACGGTGTCCACCGACAGGTGCACGGCGCGAACGCGCCGGGCCAGCGCTGCGGCGAGGGTGGTCTTCCCGGTCGCGGGCAAGCCAGAGATCACGATGAGCATGCAGCCAGCCTGCCATACCCCCAACACCACTGAGCAGGTCTGATCGGGTGAGCGCCCGGTCCCCGCCGTCGTCGCCCGGCCGCCGGCGCTCCCTATCCCTTGAGCGTGGTCAGCGCGGTCTCCTTGGCGTCCTTGTCATTCTTGAAGGTGGTCGTGTCCGGCAGCGCGATCTCGCTCACCTTCACGCTCTTGGCGTGCTTGCTCGCCCAGGCCTTGGCATTCTCCAGCACCTCGGGCGGGGCGCCCGGCGAGACGCAGATCTCGGTGACGTCGGTCCGCAGGTCGATGCCACCGAAGATCTGGATCTCGAAAGGCAGACCGCGATTCACCGCGACGACGTCGGTGGTCAGCAGCGCGTTGATCACATCGGTGACGACGTCGATCTTGGTGACGCCGTCGGGCTTGAGCCCCGTCAGGTCCGAACGGTAGGCCTCGCCGCCGTAGACCTCGCCCGCATCGTTGGGCAGCAGGAAGTCGGCGAAGGCGAGGAACGGGTCGCGGTGCGGGCGCCCGTGGTCGGTCGCCGTGTAGACGAGCCGGTCCTTGATCCTGTCGCGGTCGAGCACGAAGTGGGTGTCGCCGTAGTAGTTCATGCCTGCGGCCTTGCCGTCATCTTCGACCTTGCGGAGTCGCTTCTGTTCGACCCTGCGCTCCTCCATCTCCGCCAGTTCCGCCTTCGACAACGGCGGGCCGCCCTTCTTCACGGCACGCTCCTTGATCTTGAGGTCCCCGAGCCGCTTGTCCGAGGGGATCGCCTCCGTGCCGCGTGCGTCTTCCCAGTTGACGTTGACGGCGCCGTAGATCGGCAGCTCCTCGGCCCCGAAGCCGAGGTTGCCCGTCATGCGCTGGTCCTTCCAGTTGCGAAACTCCAGGTAGGTCTCGCCGCGCTCGGCCCCGTAGCGCGGGTCGTCGTACTTGCCGCCGTAGGAGATGGTCTCACCCTTGAGCGCGCTCTTGGCCTTGGTGCCCCACTTGCCGATGCCCGCGGCGGCACTCTTCTGCTTCGTCTCGCCGGTGGCGGCCCCGTACGTGGGCTTGACCTCCTTCGCCTTGCCCTTGGTGTCGTTGCCGAACCAGCGCACGCCGGGCACGGTGATGGTCAAGGGCAGGTTCGGCAGCCCCTTCTCCAGGTCGGCGACGATCTGATCGACCTTGGACGTGTCGGCGCCCATCTTGATCAGTTCGGCCTTGACGCGGCCGGTGCGACCGACCTTGACGGCCGCATCATGCACGTCCACCTCGTCGAGATGCTTCTTCAACCGCTCGGCGGAGGTGGCGGGCAGGGGCGCGCCCTTTGCCTGCTCGACGGCATCGCGCAACTTCTCCAGTCGCGTCTGCGCCTCGGCCGTGAACGCGAGGCCCTTCTTGGGGTCGCCGTCCTTGGACGGCGCGGCCTTGTCCTTGGCCACGTCACCGAACAGGAAGCCGTGGTACTCGCCCGACAGTTGACCGAATGCCTCGCGCAGCGTGTACGTCTCGCGTTCGTCCTCCTGTGCGTCCACCTCGCCGCGCGTGTAGGAGCCGACATCGGCCTGCCAGCGCTGGCTGAGGAGAGTGAACATCTCCAGCGGCGTCTTCCCCGCCACCGCAGCGAGGTCGGTGATCTCCTGTGCGGCGTGGTCGAGCCGCATGTCCTGGTGCATGTAGCGGGCGACTGGATCCTTCGACACCAGCGCCGTGGCCAGTTCGACGGCCTGCTTGACGTCGGACTTCTTGCCGCCCGACTTGACCAGCGAGGCGGCCATCTTCGGGCCGTAGACCCGCAGCAGTTGGTTGGCGATCTTCGGCTTGAGGGTCGGGTCGAACAGTTCCTCGGCGAGGTTCGCTGCGATCGTGTCCATGGACAGCGCGAGGCGCATGGCCGTGTCGGTGGTGCCGTCGTTGCCGCCGAACATGGCGTCGAAAGCGTTCAACTGCGCCTGCACGCGATCGCGGACGGTGGCAGCGGGCTGTTTGGGCTTGGCTGCCCGCTCCTGCGCGCGGCTGGAGTCGTCGAGCTGCTCGTTGAGCCAGACGCTGGCGCCGACGGCCCGCAGGACGTCTGCGGCATCCAGCGCACCGCCCGTTGCCGTGGTCTTCGACCCCTCGGTCTTGCCGGTATCGGTGCCGCTCAGCAGCTTGGCCATGGTCTCGTTGCCGACCGACGACGACAGCTTCAGCACCGTCGACGTGTCGAGCAGGGGCGGAGGCGACGTGACGTCCGTGCCACTGACCGGGAGCAAGGTCGGCGTGCTGGACTCGGTCGAGGGCGTCGACTTGCCGGTCGGGGGGGCGTAGGTCGAGGACACAGCGGCTCACCCTCCATGCGGCCGAGCAGCGGCCGCGGGCGCGGGGCCGACCCGTGGGGATGGCCCGTGTGGATGCTAGGCCGCACGATTCCGCGAGGAGCCGGATTCGGGCGACGACCCACGCGCACCACGGGCGACGATCGCCTTGTGGATCTCGACGACGACGAGCACCGACAACGAGGTCGCACCCGCCACCAGCCAGACGCGAAGCGGCAGCGGCTGCACCCGCAGAACCCACTGGGTGACAGGTAGGTGCAGCGCGGCCGCGTGGATACCGAGGGCCACGGCGACCGAGACCAGCAGGAAGCGGTTGGTCCACGGCGGGGTGCTGAACGCAGAACTGCGCTCGCGGCGGCTGTTGCCGACGTGGACGGCCTGGAAGAGCACCATCGTGGTCATCGCGGCGGTCCTGGCCGTCTCGACCGAGCCGGTGC
>JAGXST010000036.1 GCA_018335555.1 Actinomycetota bacterium
CCCGCCCGCCTGCACGATCCACACCGGCGCCACGAGTTCGGGTCCACGACGCTCGGTCGGGTCGCGCGGCGCGGTGGTGGCGACCAGCACCGTGGTCGCCTGGCTCGGGGCGCGGGCGCCCTCGGCCCCGAGCGCGTCGCCGTCGTCGGCCAGTGCGGGCACCTCGTCGCCGCCGAGCTGGGCCCAGGCATAGCCCCACAGCGACGCGGCGAGCAGGGCGACGAGGAGTCCGCACACGGCGAGGATCACGACGATCCATGCCGACACGCCGATCCAGCGCGGCCGCTTCGCGCGGCGCGCCGAGGAGAACACGAGCTGACGGGATCCGGTCACCGGGGAGCTTGCCTCACGACGTCGAGGGCGCACGGCGCCCGTCCGCGGGGCATGGGGAGCCGGCAGAGTCGGCCAGCCCTGCTCCCCCGAGGAGGTTCTGCACACGGACAGTGGTCACGCGGCCGACGGTAGCATCGACCGTCCGCCCACGAAGGTTGCCGACGTGCAGCTCGACGCCCCCCGTTCGCCGCGGCCCGCGCCCGGCGAGCTGGCTTCGGCACTGGCCCGGGCGCGCGAGGAGCTCGGACACCGCCCGGCCGTGACGGTGCTCGGCCGTGAACGGCGCGACGAGCAGGGAATCGCGTCCCTGGCCCAATGGGCGGCGAAGGGCGCGCACCTGCTCGAACTCGACCTGATGCTCGAGCCGGGCGAGCGCCTGGCTGTCGACCTCGCGCCCGGATGGCCGCTGGTGGCCGTGTCGCTGGCCGCATGGTGGTCCGGCGTCGCCGTCGACCTCGACGGCACGGCCGCCGCAGCCGTGGTGCAGGAGGGGCGGACCGCTCCCACGACGGCGCAGGACGTGCTGTGGGTCGGGGACGCGGTCGACGGGTCCCCGATCGGGGATGCGGCGGGCGAGGCCTGGACGAGCGCCGTCCAGAGCTTTCCCGACCACCCGCCGCCGCCGCGGGCGACCCCCGACCTGCCGGCGATCGTGACCGCCGAGCGGACGCTGACGCAGGCCGAGGTGCTCACGGCCGCGACCTCGTTGCTCGGCGACGGCGGCACCCTCGGCATCGACGGCGACGTCGAGCTTCCGGCGAGCCTGCTGCTCACCGCCCTGGCGGTGCGCCCGCTGTTGGCGGGCCGTCCGACGGTCCTGCTGCAGCCCGGCGTCGACCGGTCCGCCGCCACCGGCGAGAAGGTCACGTTCTGGTTGCCGCCGGTTCCTCCATCCTGAGCACCGAGATATCTCGCCGATGACGTCTGCCTCACTGGTCACCGGCGGCGGCGTGCGGAACGCACCTACGGGGCGAGTTGGCTCGGGGTGAGCGTGAACAGGTCGTCGGCGCCGGCGGTGACCGAGGGGGCGAGGCCGCGGACGGTGGGCAGGATCTGCTCGGCGAAGAACCTGGCCGTGATCAGCTTGGCCTGCAGGAAGTCCGCGTCGAACGCGCCGGTGTCGCCTGATTCGAGTGCCGCGGCGGCACCGGCTGCGCCGCGCGCGAGCAGCCAGCCACCGACGACGGTGGCGAACATGCGCAGGTACGGCGTGGCGCCTGCGAACACGTCGTTCGGTTGCTCCCGCTGCGAGAAGATCCAGTCCGTGGTCTCCTGCAACGCGTCGAGTGCGTCGCCCAGACTGCTCGCGACCGTGGGCAGCGACTCGGGCAGCGCATCGATCGTCTCGCGGATGTCGGCGAGGAAACCCTTGACGTAGGCGCCGCCGTCGTAGGGCAGCTTGCGGCCGACGAGGTCGAGGGCCTGGATGCCGTTGGTGCCCTCGTAGATCGGTGCGATCCGTGCGTCGCGGAAGTGCTGGGCGACCCCGGTCTCCTCGATGTAGCCCATGCCGCCGTGCACCTGCACGGCCAGCGAGGTCAGCTCGACCCCGAGGTCGGTGCACCACGACTTCGACAGCGGGGTGAGCAGGTCGGCCAGCTTCTGCTGCTGTTCGCGCACGACCGGGTCGTCGGAGCCGTGGGCGAGGTCGAGCGCATGGGCGTTGGCGTAGCACAGCGCCCGCATCGCCTCGATGTTGGCCTTCATCGTCACCAGCATGCGGCGCACGTCGGCGTGTTCGATGATCGGCGACTGGACGCCCGGCTCGGAGCCCGGCCCGCGGCCCTGCCGCCGCTCCTGCGCGAACTCGAGCGACTGCTGGTAGGCCCGCTCGGCGATCGCGAGGCCCTGGATGCCCACCCCGAGACGGGCGTCGTTCATCATCGTGAACATGCCGCGCATGCCGGTGTGCGGCTCGCCGACGAGGTAGCCGACCGCGCCCTCGCCCCTCTCGCCGTAGGCCATCACGCAGGTCGGTGAGGCGTGGATGCCGAGCTTGTGTTCGAGCGACACCACGTGGACGTCGTTGCGCTCACCCAGACTGCCGTCGTCGCCGACGAGGTACTTGGGCACGATGAACAGGCTGATGCCCTTGGTGCCGGGCGGGGCGTCGGGGAGCCGGGCCAGCACCAGGTGGATGATGTTCTCGGTCAGTTCGTGCTCGCCGAAGGTGATGAAGATCTTCTGCCCGGTGATCCGGTAGGTGCCGTCGTCGGCCGGCACCGCCTTCGTGGTGACCGCGCCGACGTCGGAACCGGCCTGCGGCTCGGTCAGGTTCATCGTGCCCGACCACTCGCCGGTCACCATCTTGGGCAGGTAGGTCTGCTGCTGCTCGTCCGAGCCGTGGTGGGTCAGCAGGTACACGGCCCCGGTCGTCAACAGCGGCCCCAGCGAGAACGCGAGGTTGGCCGAGTTGATGGTCTCCTTGACCGCGTTCGCCACCGTCAACGGGAATCCGCCCCCGCCGAACTCGCTCGGGTGCTGCAGCGTCCCCCAGCCGGCCTCGACGTACTGGTCGTAGACGCGCTTGAACGACGAGGGCAACAGGACGCGGTCGCCGTCGAGCGTCGCACCCTCGAGGTCGCCGTCGCGGTTGGTCGGCGCGATCGCCTGCGAGGAGAACCGGCCGGCCTCCTCGAGCAGTCCGGCGACGAGGTCGGGGTCGGCGTGCGCGAACGCCGGCAGCGCGGTCAACTCGCGCAGCGGTGTCACGTGCTCGAGCACGAAGCGGATGTCACGGATGGGCGCGGTGTAGTTCGTCATGCTCGAAGGGTATAGAAACCCTCCGGCCACCTCGCCATCGACATGGCAGTCCGACGGCCCTCGACCCGGCCGCGATCAGGGGCACGCTGGCTAGGCTCCCGACGCGCACCGTCCGGCTGCATGCGACGAGGAGGCCTGTCGTGGCCGACCGTCGTCGCCCTGTCCCGCTCCCCCCGGTCCCCCGGCCGCTGAAGGTGCTCGGACGCCTGCTCGGCATCCCCATCGTCGAGGTGCGCTCCTACTGGGCCCAGGAGTCGCGCAGCCTCCGCACCGGCGCGAGCGCCCTCGGGATCGGCCTGTTCGCGACCGTCATCGCCGGCGTCGTGCTGATGTCCGCCGAGGCCCGGCTCGAAGGCATCCCGGGCCTGCTCGCGCTGATCCCGGCCGCCATCGGCATGCGCGGGTCGATCTTCGGCTCGCTCGGCTCGCGGCTGTCGACCGGGATCATGACCGGCGAGTTCGACCGCCAACTCACCCGCCGCAGCTACCTCGGCCGGCAGGTCGAGGCGGCCACGGTGTTGAGCTTCGCGACCGCGACCCAGGCGGGCGTGCTGGCGTGGGCCATCTCGGTCGCGCTGGGCCTGCGCACCGTCCCGGTCCTCGACCTCGTCGCGATCTCGCTGATCGGCGGCCTGTTGTCGTCGGTGGTGCTGTTCTTCGTCGTCATCGGCCTCGCACGAAAGAGCGAGGCCAACGGCTGGAACATGGACGACGTCGGCGCACCGATCATCACGGCGGCCGGGGACCTCGTCACCCTGCCCGCCCTCCTGGTCGGAACGCTGGTGTTGGCGGTAGAGCCACTGGCGTTGACGATCGGGGCGCTCGGTGTCGTGGTCGGCATCGTCGCCGTCGTACTGGGCGTTCGACGCCAGGATGCGACCATCCGCAGCATCGTCCGCGAGTCGATGATCGTGCTCACCATCGCGGTGTCCATCGACGTGCTGGCCGGCATCGTGGTCCAGGCCCGCGCCGAGGAGCAGTTCAGCGCGCCCGCGCTGCTGGTCCTGATCCCGCCGTTCATCGCCAACTGCGGCTCGCTCGGCGGGATGCTCTCGAGCCGGCTGGCCTCGAAGCTCCACGTGGGTCTGCTCGAACCACGCCTGTTCCCCGGCAAGACCGCCGCACTGGACTTCTCGCTGGTCGCGCTGCTCGGCTTCCTCGCCTTCGGCGGGGTGGGCGCCGCCGGCTGGCTGGCGGCTGTGCTCGTGCCCGGCGTCGAACCGTTGCCGTTGTTGTCCATGCTCGGCGTCGCCTGGCTCGCCGGGCTGTTCGCCACCATCGTGCTGGCCGGCGCGGCCTACGCCGCGGCGACCACGTCGTTCCGCTTCGGGTTCGACCCCGACAACCACGGGATCCCCGTGGTGACTGCGACCATGGACCTTGCGGGGGTCCTGTGCCTGGTCGCGGCGATCACCATCCTGCAGGTGGGTTGACATGAGAACGCGAAAAACGGTCAAGGAGCTGCTGGTCGGCGCGAAGGACGCCGCCGAGTTGATGGTCGACCTCGCCTACGCGGCGATCTTCTTCGGCGACGACGACCTCGCCCACGAGGTGCTGCGCCTCGAGGACCAGGTCGACGAGCAACTGGTCGACCTGCGGGCGGTGTGCATGCTGGCCGCCCGCAACCCCGACGACGCCGAACGCCTCGCCGGGGTGCTGTCGATGGCGGTGTCGATCGAGGGCATCGCGGACGCGGCCGAGGACATCGCCCGTGTCGTGCTCAAGGACCTCGGGATACCGAGCGAGCTGCGCGACGACCTGCGCCACGCGACCGAGGTGACGGCCAGGGTCAAGATCCGCGAGGAGAACGAACTCGCGGGCGTGTCCCTGCGCGACCTCGAGCTGCCGGCCCGCACCGGCATGTGGGTGATCGCGATCCGCCGCGACATCGACTGGATCTACGGCCCCGAGGCCGAGGAGGTCCTGCGCGAGGGCGACGTGCTGTTCCTGCAGGGCCCGCCCGAGGGCATCGACCACGCCCGCGAGCTCGCCGGTGGCACCCCGCGACACTTCCCACCGCCACCGCAGCGGGCGAAGCTGTCCAACCTCGACCGGGCCGTCGACGTGATCATCGAGCTCAAGAACGTCTCCGAGGTGGCCGTCGGACTCGCCTACTCCGCCATCCTGCTGCGCGACCGGTCCCTCGCCGCCGAGGTGTCGGTCATCGAGGACAAGTCCGACGAGCTCTACCACCAGCTCGAGGGCTGGGTGCTGCGCGCCGCCGCCGAACTCGAGGACCCCGATGAGCTGCGCGGCCTGATCCACCTCGCGTCGGCCTCCGAACGGATCGTCGACGCCGCCCAGTCGATGACCCGGGTGATCGAGGACGAGGGACAGCCCCATCCGATCATCGCCGCCGCACTGTCCGAGGCCGAGGAGATCGTGGCCGAGGCGATCGTCGCCGCCGGCAGCCCCGCCGAGGGTCGCACCCTCGGCGAGTTGCAGATCCACACCGAGACCGGCATGGAGGTGCTCGCGATCCAGCGCAACGAACGCTGGGTCTATCGCCCGCGCCGGTCACGCACGCTGGAGGCCGGCGACCGACTGCTGGCCATCGGACCGGACGAAGGGCCACCGCGCCTGCGGGCCCTGTGCGGTGACGACCGCCCCGAGGGCGAGGAAGGCTGGGTCGAGCCCGAGCGCCTCGACGAGGACTGACCCTGCAGGCGTGCCCGGGCTACGCGCTGGCACCTGCGTAACTCTTGACGCCGAGGCGCCAGAACCAGCGGGTGAACGCGACCAGGGCTGCGGTGAACAGCGTGGCCCCACCCACCGCGAGCAGGCCGGCACGACCGGTCAACGCCTCGGACGGCAGGGTCACGGCGAGCGCCAGCGGGACCAGGACGGTGAACAGCAGCCGCAACCAGCCGGGGAAGAGCCCGATGGGCCAGCGCCCGGCCTGGTAGAGCCCGTTGAACAGCTCGGCGACGTGTTCCATGCGCACGATCCAGAAGGCGCCGGTGGTGATGACCAGCCACAGGCAGTAGATCATCACCGCGCCGAGCAGCACCGCGACCAGCGCCAACAGGGCGCCGGGCACGGTGGCGCTGTCGATCCGGGTCGAGGCGACCACCACCACGCCGAACCCGACCACCACGTCCACCAGCGGCCACACCGTGATGCGGCGCAGGCTCACCAGCAGCTGGGCGTCCACCGGCTTGGTCAGCGCGAAGTCGAGCTTGCCCTCGCGGATGTCCTCCATCAGCAACTGCATCGACGGCTGGATCACCGAGCGGATGACCCCACCGAGCGCCGTGTGGACGCCGACGACGACCATCAGCTCCCACGGCTCCCAGCCGCCCAGCGTCGGGGTGTAGAGGAACACCAGGGCGACCACGGCGATCGCCGTCGCGAGCGCCACCAGGGACTGGAACAACTGCAGGAAGAAGTTGACCCGGTACTGCAGCTCGTTCAGCGCGCTGACGCCGACCAGGGTGCGCACGACGTCGCGCCGCCGCACCTGCTCGGGCCGCGCCAGCCCGTGCGTCGATGGCGGGGTCGTGGTCATCAGTTGCCCACCGCGCTGTAGCGCCGGATCGCGCGCTTCCAGACCACCATCGCCAGCGCCCAACCAACCGCGATCCAGACCAGTTGCGCGACGAGCCCGCGGACGAGTTCGGGACCGCTGAGGTTGCTGACCAGGGCCTCGATCGGGAACCCGAACGTGGAACGGAACGGCAGCCAGTCGACCCAGAGGAGTACCCAGTCGGGCATCAGGTCGAGCGGCACCAGTCGTCCCGACAGCAGCAGCTCGGCGGTGAAGTACAGCTCGAACAGAGCCGCCACGCGGGTCGTCCACAGCGTGACCATGCCGAGCACGAACAGCAGCAGGGTGCGGATGACGTAGGCACCCCAGATCGCAACGAAGAACGTCGCCACCTGCGCGAGGTTGACGCTCAGCTCGGGCGGGAACAGCAGCGCCAGGACGACCGCGATCGGGATCCACAGCAGGACCGCGATCACCTTCCAGCCGGCGAAGTAGGCCAGGTCGTAGTGCAGCGGATGGATCGGACGGACCAGCATCCCCGACAGCTGCCCTTCGCGGATGCGGAACTCCCAGCCGTAGGGCGTGAACACGATGTTCATGTTCCGCACCAGCATCCACACGATGTAGTACGCCGCGAACCCGCCCGGCGTGTAACCGCCGACGGACCCCCCACTCGCCTCTGCGACGACCGACCACACCACGAGGTAGATGACCGGCTCGACCACCATGCCGATCATGTACATGTAGTTGGCGGCCCGGTACTGGAACTGCTCCTGCACGGCCGTCCGCGACACGGTCGCGTAGAAGTCCGCCATCTGCCTCAGACGCCCGACCCGCTGCAGCGGTGGCGGTGAGGTCGCCGGTGGCGCAGTCGTATCGGTCGAACTCATGTCCGATCCTCCGAGACCGCAATCGGCCCCCACAAACCCCTCATGGGGCCGATTCCGCCGCTCATCCGCGCTGCTTCCCGGTCGGCTGGGCGCTGCCCGGCTCGTCGGGTGTGGCGAAGACGCGCTCGATGACGTCGTCGATCGGCGGGTCCTCGATCGTGAGGTCGGTCGGCTGCAGGTCCGCCAGCAGTCGTGCCGCGACCGTGGATGCCTCGGCCCGCGACACGCGCAGCGTCACCCGTGCCCCGTCGACCGCCACCACCTCGCCGTAGCCGGACAGGTCCCGGTCGGGCTCGGCCAGGGTGACGCCGATGGTCTTGGAGGTCTCGAACCGCTCGGCGAGTTCGCTCAGCGGGCCGTCGTAGAGCAGCTTGCCGTGGTGGATGACGATCACGCGCTTGCACAGGGCGGTGACGTCGGCCATGTAATGGCTGGTCAGCATCACCGTGGCGCCGTAGCGCGCGTTGTACTCGGCCAAGAACGTGCGGATGCGTTTCTGCATCGTCACGTCGAGGCCGATGGTCGGCTCGTCGAGGAACAGCACCTGCGGACGGTGCAGCAACGACCCGCAGATCTCGGCCTTCATCCGCTCGCCGAGCGACAGGTTGCGGACCGGCTTGGTGACGAGGTGGCCGATCTCGAGCAGGTCGATCAGTTCGTCGCGGGTCGCCTCGAAGTCCGGGCGGGCGATGCCGAAGATGGCGCGGTTCATCTCGAACGAGTCGACGACGGGCAGGTCCCACTGCAGTTGGTTGCGGTTGCCCATCACGAGCGTGATCTGGGCCAGGAAGTTGCGGTCGCGTCGGTAGGGCTCGTAGCCGAGGACGCGTGCCTGCCCGGAGCTCGGGTGCAGCAGGCCCGAGAGCATCTTGAGCGTCGTGGTCTTGCCGGCGCCGTTGGGGCCGAGGAAACCGACCATCTCGCCGCGTTCGATCGAGAACGACAGGTCGGAGACGGCGTGCACCTCGCGGTGCTCGCGCCGGACCAGGCTCTTGAGCGCCGCCTTCAGGCCGGCCTCGCGGACCGGCACCTTGTAGGTCTTGCCGAGACCCGTGACGTCCACGTCGATGACGCGCCCCTCCAGCCGAACGAGGTTGGATGTCTACCAGCCTGGCTAACGGTACGTGGCGTAGGCTCCCTCCGGGTGGACCAAGCCGGCAGAGCAACGGGGAGAACGTGACGCGGGGATCACGCCGGGCGACGAGGGCGCTCGTCGGCGGAACGCTGCTGCTCGGCGGCTGTGAATGGTTCGGTGGGAGCACCGAGGTGGTCGAACTCAGCGGCGACCGCATCGTGGTCAACGGCACCACCACCAGCGATCCGCTGGACGACCCCGTCGCCGCGGCAACCGTCGAGACGCCCGCGGGGACCTTCCTGGTCGAGACCTTCGAGTCCGAACTCGGCGGCTGCTACCGGTTGCTCAGCGATGACGCGGACGAGCACGCCCTCGGCCAGAGCGTCGGGTGCCTGAGCGGATCCGGGATCGACCCCGACCGCCCGGTGACCGGCACGCCCGACGGTTCGATCGAGGCGATCAACGGTGGGGTGTCGAACCTCGCCCTCGACGATCCGGCGTCGGAGGTCGGCATCTTCCACCACGGACTGGCACACCCCGAGGTTGCGACCATCACCGTCGAGCCCGACGACGGGGGGCCGGTGCTCGGTGGTTTCCCGATCGTCGACGCGCCCAACGTCCCGGGCCTGCGGGTCTTCCTGGCGTGGTCGCCGGCCGGCCTCGACGCCTACCGCCTCAACGCCTACGACGACGAGGGGTGCCTGCTCGACAGCGACGAGACCGTGGTCGTGGCGTCTGGCCCCGACGACGCGCCGCAGGTGATGGATCTCCGCCCGACCTGCGAGACCCGTCTGCCGCGCCGGATCCGGGAGGTCGACGTCGCGGTCCGCTGAATGACGTGGCAGGATCGCGTCGGGAGTCGGGGCAGGGGTGCCGATGGCGAGCGTTCTGAACAACGTGCTGGGGTGGACCGCTGTCCTGCTCGTGGCCCCGGGCGCGTTCGATGCGGCCATGGAACGGGTCGACGAGGACTCCACGAGGCCGCCCACCTGGGTGGCCTACCGGCTGCGGCCCGCGAGCGTCGAGCTCTAGCAAGGACATCCCGAGGATCGCCGCCATGACCGCTTCCGCTACGAGCATGCCGATGGATCGTGGGAGTTGCACCGCCTGATGCCATGACTGGTCGCGGCCCGATCTCGTTTCCCACAGGCTCGAGAGGATCGGATCGGGGCATGTCACACGCCGGGCTTATGGTCTCTGCATGGCCTCGATCCCCGCTCCGATCACCTCGCCCCCGGGACTGTTCCCGGTCGAGCCGGGGTGGTCCTCACGCCTCGAGGACGAGCCCGGCCCCTGGGGGCGGGACGGTGTGGCGGCCGAGCACACCGCCGGCTACGACGCCGGCGACACGCCCGAGCCTGGCGATGACCGCGAGCGTGAGGTCACGACCGTGTCGGGGTGGAATGACGCCACGGTCGAGTTTCCGGTCCTTGCCGAGGTGCCCGAGCTCGGGGCGATGCTCGAAGGGCTCCGTCAGGTCGACCGGATCATCGCCAACACCATCGACTCGATCATCCGGCTCCAGGACGCCGAGGTGGCCGAAACCGTGACCGGGATCCCGCTCGAGCAGTGGCTGCTGCTGGTCGCCCGCCGCACCGGCTC
>JAGXST010000037.1 GCA_018335555.1 Actinomycetota bacterium
GACCGAGTGGCTCGCCCGCCGCGACCGCCTCGACGAGGTCGGCGGCCCCGCGGCACTGCACGACCTCACCGTCGCCGTCCCCACGGCGGCGAACGCTGCCTACTACGCCCGGATCGTGCGCGACCGCGCACTCATGCGCCGCCTGATCGACGCGGGTACCGAGGTCGCCAAGCTCGGCTACGAGTCGACCGAGGACGCCGAGACGGTCGTCGACCGCGCCGAGACGATCATCTACGAGGTCGCCCAGACCTCGACCACCTCGGACTACGCCAAGCTCGGCGACCTGCTCAACGAGTCGTTCGAGCAGATCGAGAAGCTCGCCGAGCAGGGCTCCGAGGTCACCGGCCTGTCCACCGGCTTCGACGACCTCGACCGCCTCACGGCCGGCCTCCAGCCCTCGAACCTGATCATCCTGGCGGCCAGGCCGGCCATGGGCAAATGCGCAGTAGGCGCACTTCGAGTGCTTTGCGCGCGCACTGGAGCATACCGACGACTCGACGAGTTGGTGTGGTCGAACCCACAGGGCTTCGAGGTCCTCGCCCATGACGAGCGTGGAAGGCTGGTGCCCGCGGAGGTCACCGAAGTTCACGACAATGGGATCAAGCCGACTTGGCACCTCCGGACTCGGTCGGGGCGCACGGTTCAGGTGACGGACAACCACCCCTTCTTGACTTGGAGCGGCTGGCGGGAACTGCGCAGCCTCGCCATCGGAGACCTTGTCGCCGTTCCCCGCGAACTGCCCGTCAAGGGCGATGGGGATCTCGCACCTGCTGAGGTTGGATTGCTGGCCTATCTCCTCGGTGACGGCTGCCTGCGCGGGCGCGCACCATCGTTCACCACGGCTTCCGCCGCCATCGAAGCCGAAGTAGCCGATATGGCCGCAGCGTTCGGTCTCTGCGCTCAGCGTGTGGCCCTGGGCCACACCGACGCCGTCGCGATTCAGTTTCGCCAAGCTCACGAGCGGGTGACCGCTTCGCAGGTCGCGGACATCGCCGGCGTCTCCACGCACACGGTGGCTGCAGTCGTCGACTGCGCCGACGGGGTCGCAACCGAGACTCGTGCCCGGGTAGTCGAAGTGATGACCGACCTGCACTACACGGGCAAGCATCATCCGAATTGGTTGCGCGAATGGCTGCAGGACCTCGGGGTCTGGGGTACCGACAGCCACACCAAGTTCGTTCCGGAGCCGATCTTCACGCTGCCCCACGAGCAGCTCGCCATGTTCCTGTCGCGGTTGTTCGCGACCGACGGCAGCGCCTGGGTGTCCGAGCCGCACGGCTACTTCGGCATCAGCTACTGCTCGGTGTCGGAGCGGCTGATCCACGACGTGCAGCACCTGCTCCTGCGCTTCGGGATCCTGTCGCGCATCCGCGAGCGTCAGGTCAAGTACCAGCCGAGTGGCCCCCGAGCACGAGGACACGACGGCTACAACCGCGCCTTCGAACTCGAGATCCGCGATGCCGCCAACGTTCGCCGCTTCCTCACCGAGATCGGGATCTTCTCGAAGGAGGAGCAGTGCGCCAAGGTGCTCGAGTACGTCGAGCGTCGCGGCGTCGAGCACACCACCACCGACCTCCTGCCGATCGAGGTGTGGGAGCTGATCCTCGCCGAGAAAGGCGAACGCTCCTGGGCGGACGTCTCGGAGGCGAGCGGCCGGCCACGCAACCACAACTGGCACGTGGGCAAGCGCCGCCCGTCACGCCGGCTCGTGCGCGAACTCGCCGACGCTCTCGACAGTCTGGCGCTGCGCGACGTGGCCACCTCCGACGTCTACTGGGACGAGATAGTCGCGATCGAACCTGCGGGTGACGAGCGCGTCTTCGACCTCACCGTTCCTGGGTTGCACAACTTCGTCGCCGACGACTTCATCGTGCACAACTCCTCGCTCAGCCTCGGGATCGCGCAGTTCGTGACGGTGAAGCTGCGGCGGCCGGCGATTATCTTCAGCCTCGAGATGAGCAAGCACGAGATCGTCAACCGCATGCTCTCCTCCGAGGCGCGGATCGACTCGTCCAAGCTGCGGACCGGCCGGCTCGAGGACACCGACTGGCGCAAGCTCGGCGACGCGCTCGGCACCCTGTCCGAGGCCCCGCTGTTCATCGACGACACCCCGTCGATCTCGCTGATGGAGATCCGGGCCAAGTGCCGGCGCCTGAAGCAGAAGCACGGACTCGACCTCGTCATCGTCGACTACCTGCAACTGATGCAGTCGCACAAGCGCACCGAGTCGCGCCAGCAGGAGGTCTCCGAGATCTCCCGTGGCATGAAGATGCTGGCCAAGGAACTCAACGTTCCGGTTCTCGCACTCTCGCAGCTGTCCCGCCAGCCCGAGTCCCGCACCGACAAGCGCCCCCAGCTCGCCGACCTGCGCGAATCGGGCTGCGTGACTGGCGACACCCGGATCCTTCGCGCCGACACGGGCGGCACGGTCACCATCGGTGAGCTCGTCGCGAACGGTGAGCGCGACGTCCCGGTCTGGGCACTCGACGACAACTACCGGCTCACCCGGGCAAGACTGACCCATGCCTTCTCGAGCGGCACCAAGCCGGTGTATCGGCTCCGCCTCGCGTCAGGACGGACGATACGTGCGAGCGCCAACCATCCGTTCCTCCGCTGGGATGGCTGGCGGCGCCTCGATGAGCTGACGGTCGACGACCGCGTCGCGGTTCCGCGGAAGCTGCCGGACCCCGACCTCGAGCCGATGGCGGGTCCCGAGATCGTCATGCTCGCGCACCTGATCGGCGACGGCTGTTTCGTGCGGCGCCAGCCCCTCCACTACACGAGCAACGACCCTGCCAACCTCGACGCCGTCGAAGCCGCGGCCGCACATTTCGGCGTCACTCCGCGTCGAGTTGCGCAGCAGACGTGGTGGCACACCTACCTACCGGCGCCCTACCGCCTTACCCACGGGCGTCGCAACCCGATCTGTGCCTGGCTCGACGGTCTTGGTCTCTATGGCCTACGAAGTGGCGAGAAGTTCCTACCGGACCGGGTACTCCGCCTTCCTGGCGACCAGCTCGCCTTGTTCATCGGCCATCTCTGGGCTACGGACGGACACGTCTCGGCGAAGCCGGGGGCGAAGAAGCGGGTCAGCCTCTTCTACGCCAGCAAGAGCCGACGGCTCGTGGACGACCTGCGGACCGCTCTGCTGCGCCTCGGCATCATGTCTCGGATCCGTACGACGCAGAAGGGTGCGTACGACCCCGGCTACCAGTTGTGGATCGAGGGCAGCCAGCAGCAGCGCAGGTTCCTGGAGGCCGTTCCCGTTCAGGGCCGCCGAGGTCAAGCTGCTGCCCAGGCCCTGTTCGCGCTCGATGGAGTCGAGGGTGAGCCATGGACCGACACGTTGGGCCCCGCTGTCTGGCGACCGTTGCTGAGCGGGGCTGCGGCTCTCGGCTACTCGCCTGCAGAGTTCGCTACCAACCTCGAGCCCGCACACTGGGTCCCCACGGCCATCCTCGAGCGACCGGTTCCTCGCACACGGCTGCTGGAGGCGGCGCTCCTGGTCGATGACATGCAGTTGGCCGACATCGCGACGTCGGACGTTCAGTGGGACCGCGTCGTGACGATCGAACCCGACGGTGAGGAAGAGGTCTTCGATGCGACCGTCCCGGGCCTGCATAATTTCGTAGCTGACGGCATAGTTATCCACAATAGCATCGAGCAAGATGCGGACATCGTCAGCTTCATCTACCGCGACGAGGTCTACGACGAGGACAGCCCGGACAAGGGCATCGCCGAGTTGATCGTGTCCAAGCACCGCAACGGCGCCACCGGCGTGGTCAAGCTCGCGTTCCTCAACCACCTCACCAAGTTCGCCAACCTGGCCCGGGGGACCGGCGGGACGCCGGGGGGCGGCGGTGCCGGGGGCATGCCGACCCCGATGTGAGCAGGCGGGCGAGGTGGAGCAGGTCCAGGTCATGAACGGCGAGTACACGGTTGTCGTGGCCGGCGGGTGGCAGGTGGACGCTTTGCCGAGCCGCCGCGCTTGAGTGGGCATCCGTGCTGCCGATCGGCCACGTACGTCCCGGTCAGTCGTGCGGAGTCGGCATGCCCAGTGAGCTACAGGACATCATCGGCAACGGTCGCCTGCGCACGGCGTTCCAGCCGATCGTCGACCTGCGCACCGGGGCGGTCGTCGCCTACGAGGCGCTGACCCGAGGACCGAACGAGTCGCCGCTGGAGCGGCCCGACCTGCTGTTCGCCGCCGCCCGTGACGAGCACCTGCTCGGCCAACTCGACGCCGCCTGCCTGTCCACGGCGTTCGCCAACGCCCGCCGACTCGGCATCGGCCGTGGTGTCGGGCTGTTCGTCAACGTCGAACCGCAGGCGCTCGACGTCGAGCGCACCTTCGTCGACGTCGACGCGCCGGACGCCTTCGTCGTGGTCGAACTGACCGAGCGCGCCCTGCTCGCGCGACCCGCCGACCTGCTCCACACCGTCGCGCTCGCCCGCCGCCGCGGTTGGGCGGTCGCGCTCGACGACGTCGGCGCGGACCCGCGCAGTCTGGCCCTGCTGCCGATCGTGCAACCCGACATCGTCAAGCTCGACCTGCGCCTGGTCCAGGACCAGCCCGACCGCCGTACCGCTGCGATCGCCACCGCGGTGCAGGCCGAGGCAGAGCGCTCGGGCATGCACGTCCTGGCCGAGGGCGTCGAGACGGCCGCCCAACTCGAGTTCGCCCGCTCGCTCGGCGCCACCTTCTCGCAGGGCTGGTTCCACGGTCGCCCCGACGAGTCACCCGTCGTGGACCGCGCCACGGCGGTCGACCTGACCACGCTGTTGCGGGGCGACACCCGCCCCGCACCGCGCGACACGCCGGCGCAACTGCTCCACCCCCACCACGAACTGCGCGAGGCCACCAAGCCGCTGCTCATCCAGATCAGCCAGCACCTCGAGCGCCAGGCCCGCGAAGCCGGCGACACCGCGATCGTGCTCGGCACGTTCCAGCACGCCCGCTACTTCGAGGGCGACTCGGTGCGCCGCTACGTCGGGCTCGCCGAGGCCTGCGCATTCGTCGGCGCCTTCGGCGTCGACATGCCGTTCGAGCCGGCAAGGGGTGTCCGGGGCGGCCTGCTCGAGACCGGCGATCCGCTCGCCGGCGAATGGGACGTGGTCGTGATCGGCGCCCACTTCGCCGGTGCCCTCGTGGCAGTCGACCTCGGGGACGACGCCTCCGAGTCGCAGCGGCGCTTCGACTATCTGGTCACCTACGACCGTGACATCGTGCAGGACCTCGCCCGCTCGCTGCTCGTGCGGATCTGGCCCGACCTCCGTGACAGCGGTGCGACCGGCGATGCAGGCGCCTATGCGGCGCCTGCCCTGCCTACCGCCCCGCCACCATCGATGGCATCGACACCGCTCGCGGAACTGATCGACCACCCGCTGCTCGCCCGGGCACTCGCCGCGACGGCAGCCGGTGTCACGATCGCCGACGCACGCCGACCCGACATGCCGCTCATCTACGTCAACGAGGCCTTCGAGCGGCTGAGCGGCTTCACCGCCGACGCCGCCCTCGGTCGCAACTGCCGCTTCCTGCAGGGCCCCGGGACCGCCACCGAGCCCGTTGCTGCCATGCGAGCGGCCATCGCCGACCACCGGCCCATCAACGTGCGGGTCCTCAACTACCGCCGCGACGGCACACCCTGGTGGAACGACGTGCACCTCGCTCCCGTCGTCGACGCCGAGGGCACCCTCACGCACGTCGTCGGTGTCCAGCACGACGTGTCCACCGAGGTCGAGGCGACCACGCAACTGCAGTACCTGGCCCGACACGACCCGCTCACGGGGTTGCGCAACCGCACGAGCCTACGCGAGGACCTCGCTGCGGCGCTGCGGTCCGGGGCCGGGAGCGGTCTGCTCTTCTACCTCGATCTCGCCGACTTCAAGCAGGTCAACGACCGCCACGGCCACGGCGTCGGCGACGACCTGCTGCGTTGGGTGGGGTCGAGCATGTGGTCGGTGCTGGGGGCCGGCGCCACGGCCTACCGGGTCGGTGGCGACGAGTTCGTGGTCCTGCTCCCCGGCGGACGGGACGACGAGGTCGCGGCGCGTGTCGCCGACGACCTCGTGACCGCGATCCGCCGGCCGATGCGCCTCGACACCGGTGGCGAGGTACGCGTCGGGGTCCACGTCGGATGGACGCGCCTTCGCGACGCGCACGACATCGACGAGGCGTTGCAGCGCGCCGACGGGCACCTGTACGCCCGGCGACGGACAGGTTCGGCCGCCGCCGGGCGGTGACCCGCCTCAGCCCCCGGCCATCGCCTCGACGTCGACGTCGACGTCGACGACCTCCTCGCCCGGCACGTCGCCCGGCAGGCAGAAGTCGTCGATCAGCACCGGCTCCCGGCCGGCACGCTCGAGCAGCGACACGGCGATCGACGCCCGCGCACCCGTGGCGCAGTAGACCCACACCGGCCGGTCGGCGGGCACCTCGCCCAGCCGCTCGGGCAGTTCGTGGAACGGCACGTGCAGCGCATCGGCGTGGTGGCCCGACTCCCATTCCCAGCCGTCGCGTACGTCCAGCACGACGCGTTCGTCCGACGACGTGGCCGCGAGGTCGGAGAACCGCCTGCGGGGCATCGTCGCACCCTGGGGGTGGCCATCGAGAGCGGCCGGGTCGAGGATCGATCGGCCGGCGAGTCGGTCGTAGCCGATGCGCGTCAGCATCCGCTGGGCCTCGGTGATGGCTGCTTCGTCGTCGCCGACCAGGACCACGGCGGCGTCCCAGGGGACCAGCCAGCCGACGTAGGTGGGCAGGTCGTTGCGCAACTCGGCGTTGATCGTGCCCAGCAGGTGCGAGCGGGTGTAGGCGGTGCGGTCGCGCAGGTCGAGCACCCACGCCCCGTCCTCGACCGCCCCGACGACCGCTGCGAGATCCATCGCGGCCGGCGGGGTGGCGTCGAACGCGGACGGCCCCGTGGCGTTGAGCGGACCCATCTGGGCGTAGTAGGTCGGATAGGGCGTCAAGCCCTCGACCATCTCGCGGACGAAGGAGTCCACGTCGGTGTGGACCAGCGCCGGGTTGTCGGTGCGTTCGGCGCCGATGGTCGACGCCGCCTTGGTCGCCTGCGTCGCCGAGCAGTGACTGCCGAAGCCATGGGTCGGGTGCACAGCGACCTCGTCGGGCAGCGTGGCCGCGAGCCTGCGCACCGAGTGGTACTGGGCCCGGGCCAGTTCCTCGGTGAGGTCCGGCGAGATCAGGTCGGTGCGACCGACCGTCCCGAACAGCATCGATCCGCCGGTGAACACCGCCACCGGCCGGCCCTGATCGTCGTGCACCGCATACGACAGGTGGGTCGGGGTGTGGCCGGGCGTGTGCAGCACGTCGATGCGCATCGCACCGGCGCGCAGTTCGTCGCCGTCGCGCACCCCGGTGCGCTCGAAGCTCACGGCGTCGTGGGCGGACACGACGTACTCGGCGCCGAGGTCGCGAGCCAGGGCATAGCCGCCGGTCACGTAGTCGTTGTGGATGTGGGTCTCGAGCACGTGGGTGACCCGCAGCCCCCGCTCGGACACCAGCCGCGTGACCCGGTCGAGATCGCGTTGGGGATCGACCACGATCGCCACGTCGCCGTCGGTGGCGAGGTAGCTGCGGTCCCCGAGGGAGGGGGTCTCGATGGTCAGGATCTCGATCACGTCGCGTCAGCCCTTCTGGATCAGGAAGGTGAAGCGGTCGCCGGCGTCGTCGACCTCGAGCAGCGTGTGCCCGGTCGACTCGGCCCAGGCCGGGATGTCGCGCAGCGACCCGCGGTCGGTCGAGATGACCTCGAGCAGGTCCCCGGAGGCGATCTTGTCGATGGCCTGACGGGTCCGCACGATCGGCATGGGACAGGCGAGACCGCTGGCATCCAGCGTCTGCGTGACCGTCCCGTCTCGGGTGTCCTCACTCACGGATGTTTCCTCCCACTCGTGTGAAGGCCCCGCCGGGGCCGACGCGTCAGATGAACAGGTTGATGCTCGAGCGCTGCATGTTGGCCATCGCCGCCGCAGCGCCCAGCGGCTCCTCGAGCCCGTCGATCAGGTCGTCGCGGGTCAGTCCCATCAGGTCCATCGTCATCTGGCACGGAGCGAGCCTGACCCCGAGTTCCTGCGCGGTGGCGATCAGGGCCTCGGGCGGCTCGACCTTGTGCTTCTTGGCGATCGTGCGCAGCATCTTCGTGCCAACGCCGCCGAAGTTGAGGTGGCTGATGCGCTGGTTGTTCATCACCCCCATCGCCTTGGTCATCCAGTTGTCGCCGGTGATCTTCACCTCCGGGCGCTTCAGCGGGAACAGTCCCCAGAAGGTGCAGAACATCGTGACCTCCATGCCGTAGGCGGCACCGGTCGTCGCGAGGATGTACTGCGGCCAGACCTTGTCCATCTCCCCGGACCAACAGATGATGGTCATGCGTTCGATGCCGTCGTCCACGGCGTGCTCCTCCGCAAGCGCTCCCAGTACCGGCGGAATCTCCCAGATGCGCAGGTACGCATATACTTGCCCCGGCGAGCTTGATTGGTCCGGACGTTTCTGTCAAGACTGGAGTTGGGCCCGTGCGGCGCCGCCACGATGTGCCCACGTCCGACGAGCGAGAGGCAGACCATGGTCGGGCAGGAGGGGGACGACACGGCCGACGCATCGGACGTGGTCGGCGGCGACGCGAATGCACCCGTCGCGCTCGATGACGGACTTCGCGGTGAGCTCGCGGAGTTGACCGCGACCCTCTGCAAGGCCCTCAACGACCCCAAACGCCTGCTGCTGATCTACGCGCTGGCGGACGGGCCGCGTTCGGTCGGGGCGTTGGCCGAGACCCTGGGGGCGTCGCAGACCAACGTCTCCCAGCACCTCGCGATCCTGCGCGAACGGGGCGTGGTCGGCACCGAACGCCGCGGACCGAGCATCATCTACTCGCTGCGCTACCCCGAACTCATCGGTGCCGTGGATCAGTTGCGTGGCATCCTGTCGCGCGAACTCGACCGGCGCCAACAGTTGGTGGCCGGCTGATCCCGACGCACCGATCGGGGACCCCGGCCCCTGGCTCTCGCCGACGGACGGTGGAAGCTGTGTCTTGACCGCGGTGCCGCGGTGGGGCAGAGTCCCCGCGAAATGTCCGTACTTCTTGGCCGGCGGTGAGGGAGCCCGTGACCGAGCTACGAGAGTCCCTGCCGTTGGTATCGCCCCGGGCGGCCGACGCGCCACCGAGGTGGGCCAAGATCATCGATCAGTCGCGGTGCATCGGCTGCCATGCCTGCACGACCGCGTGCAAGTCGGAGAACGAGGTCCCGCTGTCCGTCTCGCGGACCTACGTCAAGTCCGTCGACGTCGGGGTGTTCCCCGAGGCGCGCCGCAACTTCCAGGTGACCCGGTGCAACCAGTGCGTCGACGCACCCTGCGTCACCGCGTGTCCCACGAGCGCGATGTTCAAACGCGACGACGGCATCGTCGACTTCGACAAGCAGGCGTGCATCGGCTGCAAGGCCTGCATCGCCGCCTGCCCGTACGACGCGATCTTCATCAACCCCGAGGACCACTCGGCCGAGAAGTGCAACTTCTGTGCCCACCGCATCGACGTCGGCCTCGAGCCCGCGTGCTCGGTGGTGTGCCCGGTCGAGGCGATCATCGTCGGCGACCTCGACGACCCGACCTCGAAGGTCGCCCAGATGGTCGGCCGTGAGCCCGTGTCGGTGCGCCGGCCCGAGAAGGACACCAAGCCGAAGCTGTTCTACAAGGGCGCCCACCAGTCGACGTTGGACCCGCTCGCGGCGCAGCGTCCGACCGGCGACATCTTCGCGTGGGCGTCGCAGGCGCGCGAGGACGGTCACCACATCAACTCCGGGTCGGCGCCGGGCGCCGGGTCGTCGTCCGCGGCCGCCATCCTGGCCTACGACGTCGGCCACACCGTGCCGTGGGACTGGCGCGTCGGCCTGTACACCTGGACCAAGTCCATGGCCGCAGGCGTGTACGCCGTGCTCGCCGCACTCGTGGCGTTCGGCCTGCTCGACGCTTCGAGTTCGCTGTGGACCATCGGCGCGCCGGTCCTGGCGGGCGCCTTCCTCGCGATCACCGGCGCGGTCCTGGTCTGGGACCTCGAGCATCCCGGCCGGTTCTTCTACATCCTGACCCGCCCGCAGTGGAAGAGTTGGCTCGTCCGTGGCGCGGTGATCCTGTCCGGCTACGCCGCTGTCCTGGCGGCCCACTTCCTGGCCGGGCTGCTCGGCGGCTCCGGGATACTGCTGCCGCTCGCGATCGTCGGGGTGCCCCTGGCGGTCATGACCGCGGTCTACACCGCGTTCCTGTTCTCGCAGGCCAAGGCGCGTGACCTGTGGCAGAACCCGCTGCTCCCGCCGCACCTGGTGGTACAGGCCGGTCAGGCCGGGGCCGCACTCGCGATCCCGTTCGCCGCCTGGCTCGAGCCCGACCTGGTGCTTCCGCTGGCCTGGATCGTTGCGGTCGCCTCGGCCGTGCACCTGCTGATGATCCTGGGCGAGCTCACGCTGCCACACCCCACCGCTCACGCCCGCACCGCCGCCCACGAACTGAGCTCGGGACGGTTCGCCACCCCGTTCCGGCTGGGGGTGCTGCTGTCGGTGCTCGCCATGGCCGCCCCCGTGGCCACGGTCGCCGCGATGGTCGCCGCGCCGGTCGCGCTCGTCGGGTTGCTGTTGTTCGAGCACGCCTACGTGCAGGCGGGTCAGTCGGTGCCGCTCGCCTGAGGGCAGGTCAAGGACGCGAAGCGCAGGGAGTCCACCATGAACGCAGACCTCGACGGCCTCGCGGCCCGGGTGAGTGCGGCCCGTGCCGACACGGAGGCGCGGGGCGAGACCTTCTACCCCGGCCCGTCGCGGATCCACCTGGCGATGTTCCCGCCGAAGGAACGCTGGGACGACTGGGTCGAACTCGACGCGAAGTCGTGGCCCCGGCGCGTCGAGAAGCGCTACATGCTGGTGCCGACCACCTGCTTCAACTGCGAGTCGGCCTGCGGGCTGCTCGCCTACGTCGACAAGGAGTCGCTGCAGGTCCGCAAGTTCGAGGGCAACCCCGAGTCGCCGGGTTCACGCGGACGCAACTGCGCCAAGGGCCCCGCGGTGATCAACCAGGTCACCGACCCCGACCGGATCCTGCACCCGATGAGGCGGGTCGGTGCCCGCGGTGCCGGCGGTTGGGAGCGCATCAGCTGGGACGATGCCCTGGACACGCTGGCTGCGCGCATCCGTGCCGCCATCGAAGAGGACCGTGCGAACGAGGTCATGTACCACGTCGGTCGGCCCGGCGAGGACGGCTTCACCGAGCGGGTCCTGGGCGCATGGGGCGTGGACGGCCACAACTCGCACACCAACGTGTGCTCGTCGGGCGGCCGCGCGGGCTACCAGTTCTGGATGGGCATCGACCGCCCGAGCCCCGACCACGCCAACGCCGACGTGATCCTGTTGATCTCGGCCCACCTCGAGACGGGCCACTACTTCAACCCCCACGCCCAGCGGATCACCGAGGCCAAGGCCAACGGTGCCAAGCTGATCGTGCTCGACGTCAGGCTGTCGAACACCGCGACCCACGCCGACCACTGGCTCGCGCCCTACCCCGGCAGCGAGGCCGCGATCTGTCTCGCGATCGCGAACCACCTGATCCAGACCGGGCGCTACGACCGCGAGTTCGTGCGGCGCTGGTGGAACTGGCGCGAGTACCTCGTCGACGTACACCCCGACCGCGAGCCGACCTTCGAGGCGTTCGAGGAGGTCCTGCGCGGGCAATACGCCGACTACACCTTCGCGTACGCCGAGGCCGAGTCGGGCGTCGCCGCGGCCAAGCTCGCCGAGATCGCCGAGATCGTCGCCGGTGCCGGCACCCGGCTGTCGACGCACAACTGGCGCTCGGCCGCCGCCGGCAACGAGGGCGGCTGGCAGGTCTCGCGCACCCTGTTCATGCTCAACGCACTGCTCGGTGCCGTCGCCGTGCCGGGCAGCACCTATCCCAACGCCTGGAACAAGTTCGTCGCCGAGCCGATCCACCTGCCGCCCCACCCGGCCGCCTGGAACGAGCTGACCTACCCGCTGGAGTACCCCCTCGGCCAGAACGAGCTCAGCTTCCTGCTGCCCCACTTCCTCGACGAGGGCCGCGGCCGCCTCGACACCTACATCACCCGGGTCTACAACCCGGTGTGGACCAACCCGGACGGCTTCAGTTGGATCGAGATGCTGACCGACGAGGACAAGGTCGGCCTGCACGCCGCGCTGACGCCCACATGGAACGAGACCGCGTACTTCGCCGACCTGGTCCTGCCGATGGGCCTGTCGTCCGAACGGCACGACATCACCAGCTACGAGCAGTACGACGGCCAGTGGATCTCGTTCCGACAGCCGGTGCTGCGCGCCGCCCGCGAACGGATGGGCGAGACGATCACCGACACCCGCCAGGTCAACCCGGGCGAGGTGTGGGAGGAGAACGAGTTCTGGATCGAGCTGTCGTGGCGCATCGACCCGGACGGCACGATGGGCATCCGCCAGTACTTCGAGTCGCGGTCGCGGCCGGGCGAGAAACTCGGCGTCGACGAGTACTACGGCTGGATGTTCGAGAACTCGGTGCCAGGCCTGAAGGAGACGGCCGCCGCCGAGGGCCTGGGCGCGTTGGAGTTCATGCGCCGCTACGGCAGCTACGAGATCGCCAAGGGCATCGGCCCGCTGCACGAGTCGCCCGTGGACGCGAGCGAGTTGCAGACCGATGTCAGCGTCGACGGCCGGGGGCGCGTGTTCTCCCGTGACCCCGCCCCCGCGAAGGTCAACTACGCGCCGACCGGCGCGCCCGACCCGGACGACGCCGGCCGCCGTCCGGTCGGCGTCGACGTCGACGGGCAGGTCCTGCGCGGCTTCCCGACCCCGTCGGGGAGGCTCGAGTTCTACTCGCGCACGCTGGTCGACTGGGGCTGGGCCGAGCACGCGCTGCCGACCTACATCAAGAGCCACATCCATCCCGATCAGCTCGCCGACGGCCAGGTCCCGCTGATCTCGACCTTCCGGTTGCCGACCCAGATCCACACCCGATCCGCGAACTCCAAGTGGCTCGACGAGCTCTCGCACGCCAACCCGCTGTGGATCCACCCCTCCCACGCCGCGCAGCTCGACGTGCAGACCGGTGACCTCGTCCGTGTCGAGACCGAGCTCGGACACTTCGTGGTCAAGGCCTGGGTCACCGAGGGCATCCGTCCCGGGGTGGTCGCCTGTTCCCACCACATGGGCCGCTGGCGCCTGCAGGGTCACGAGCACGCCCACCGTCTCAATTCGACCACCGTCGCGCTCGACCGCGAGGGCAGCCGCTGGGCGATGCGGCCGACCGCGGCCCACGGCAGTTTCGCCTCGGACGACCCCGACACCGCGCGCATCTGGTGGTCCGACGTCGGCGTGCACCAGAACATGACCTTCGGGGTCCACCCGGACCCGATCTCGGGCATGCACTGTTGGCACCAGGCCGTCCGGGTCACACGCGCACAGCCGGGGGACACGGCCGGCGACATCGTGGTCGACACCGAACGCTCCCGGGAGGTCTATCGCGACTGGCTCACCAAGACGCGTGACGCCCGGTCGACCTCGCCCAACGGCGAGCGCCGGCCGAGGTGGCTGATCCGGCCGCTCAAGCCGACCGGCGACGCGTTCCGGATCGACGGGCCGGTGGCCCGCCGCACGACGGCGCCGTGACGGTGATGACCGCGACCACGGCGGCGCGGGCGGATCTGATCCGCTCGCTGGCCGTGTGCGCCGAGCCCCCCACGGCGGCCCTCGAGCCGGTGGCGGCCCTCC
>JAGXST010000038.1 GCA_018335555.1 Actinomycetota bacterium
AGGACGTGCTGCACGCGGCCGGCTTCAAGCACGGGGTCAACTACGTCACCCAGCGCACCCTGCCGTCGGGCAGCCGTCCGGACGTCACGTTCCTGCTGCCGGGCGAGCTGTCGCTGCACATGGACGTCAAGTTCCCCCTGGCCAACTACCTCGCGATGCTCGAGTGCGACGGCGAGGCCGACCAGGACCGTTGCCGCAAGCTGTTCCTGCGCGACGTGAGGGGCCGGGTCAAGGAACTCGGCACCCGTGGCTACGTCGACCCCGAGTCCGGCACGGTCGACTTCGTCCTGCTGTTCCTGCCCAACGAGTACGTGTTCGGCTACGTGCACGAGCAGGACCCGGCACTGCTCGACGACGCGCTGCGCCAGGGCGTGGTCATGTGTTCGCCCTCGACGCTGTTTGCCGTGCTCGCCGTGGTGCGGCAGGCCTGCGACGGCGTCGCACTGCAGCGCACCTCGGACCAGATCGTGGGGCTGCTGTCCGGGTTCGCCGAGCAGTGGGGCCGCTACACCGAGGAGGTCGACAAGCTCGGCCGCCAGCTCGACACGGTGCGGCGAACCTACGACGGTCTTGCCACCACGCGCCGGCGCCAACTCGAACGCCAGCTCGAACGCGTCGAGGAGGTCCGCGAGCAACGCGGCATCGCACCGGTCACGATCGACGAGCGTCCGCGGTTGCTGCGTCTGCCCGACGTCTCGGCGGGCTGAGCGTGGCGCGGACGTCGCGGCGTCACGACGCCGACGCGGGCGGTGACCCCGAGCTGCTCGAACGCAAGGCGCAGTTACGCACGCACACCTGGGACGCGCTCGCGGAGGCGAAGGTGAGCCGGTTCCCCGGCGCGCACCACCGCATCAGCAACTTCGTCGGCGCCGAGGCGGCCGCCGAACGCCTGCGCGGGACCGACGAGTGGGCTGCCGCGGCGACGATCAAGTCGAACCCGGACAGCCCGCAGTGGCCCGTCCGCCAGCGTGCGCTCGAGGACGGCAAGCTGGTCTACATGGCGGTGCCACGGCTGGCCGGGCCCGACCCGTTCTTCCTGCTCGACCCCGACCACCTCGCCGACACCCCGCGGAAGGCCTCGTCGATCAAGGGCGCGTCGGCGAGCGCGCGCACGGTCGCAGTCGGGGAGCTCGAACCGGTGGACCTGGTGGTCACGGGGTGTGTCGCCGTCGCCGAGGACGGCACGCGCCTGGGCAAGGGCGGCGGCTTCGCCGACCTCGAGTTCGCACTCGCCTGCCAGGCCGGGATGATCGGCCCCGACACCGTCGTGGCCACGACCGTGCACGAACTGCAGGTGCTGCCCGCCGGCGCCGTCCCGCACACCGACCACGACGTGCGGGTCGACCTCGTCGTCACGCCCGAGCGGGTGCTGCGGGTGCCGCGCCGGGGCGGGTGGCGGGCCGCCTCGATCATCTGGGACGAGCTCACGGACGACAAGATCGCGTCGATCCCCCTGCTCACCGAGCTCGCCCGCAAACGCTGACGAGCCGTGCCCCGTCAGCCGGCCGGGGGCAGGTCGTCGAGGGCCGTGGCGTCGTCCGGGCCGGTCAGCACCGGCGACGGGAAGGCACCGTGGCAGGTCGGGCAGAACCTCGCGCCGCCGCCGTCGATCTGCTCGGCCACCTCGTCCTCGACCTGTTCGGTGTCGACGAAGCGGCTGCGCAGGTTCGGCCCCGGCACGACCACCGTGTCGGCGAACTCCTCGTGGTGCTGGGTCACGGCAGACTCCTTGTCGGCGAGCCCAGTCTGGCACATGCCTCAGGCGCAGGGGGCGGGCCGCAGAGCGGGGGCGTCGAGCCGGTCGGCCAGCCGCCGCATGGCGGCTGCCACCCGCGGCCTCACGCGTGCCGGACGGGGACGTGGTGAGCGGTGATCGCGGGCCGCGGGGACGGGGAGGCTGGTGTCCATCAGGGCCTTGGAGAACATCGGGTCCATCTTCCACTCCTTCGGCGGGTTCGGCCGGCCGGAGGGCCATCCGCTGGTGCGGTAGGTCGTCAGGTGCTGCATCGCGGTGCTCCCGGTCGGGCGTTGTGTGTCGATAATAACTCTGTCGTAATCGACATATATTCCGATGTGTGCGGTCATCGCTCGTTGGCGTCAGTGTCGTCGACGACTAATCTCGTGCGCATGAGCGATCACGTCAGCAACGTCGTGTCCCAATGGGCACGCCGCCGCCCCGAACTCGACCTGACGGGCATGGCGGTGTTCGGCCGGATCTACCGCCTGGCCCGGCTGGCGGACCGGATGCGCAGCGCAGCGCTCGAACGCCATGACCTGCAACTCGGGGACGTGGACGTGATGGCGGCGCTGTGGCGGCACGACGGGGGCCTGCGGCCGTTGGACCTGCGTGCCTCGATGCTGATCGGCTCGGGCACGCTGACCGCTCGGCTCGACCGGCTCGAATCGGCCGGACTGCTCGAGCGGCGCCCCGATCCCGACGACCGGCGCGGGCGCCTGCTGTACCTCACACCAGACGGGGAGCGGCTGCTGCCCGGCGTCGTCGAGGAGCTGTTGCAGATCGAGAACGACCTGCTCGCCCCGCTCCCGGCGACGGTGCGCGATCGGTTGGCCGGTGACCTCGGCCGGCTGCTCGCGAGCACGGAGGGCCAGGAGGGAGCGGGTGCTGCCGGGCAGTAGCCTGCCGGATTCCCGCCACCCCAGTCCCCTCCCACACCCGGAGCTCGCCAGTGTCCGTCCAGATCGGCCAGCAAGCCCCCGACTTCGAATTGCGCGACCAGACCGGCCAGCCGGTCAGGCTGTCGGACTACCGCGGCAAGAAGGCGGTCGTGATCGTGTTCTACCCGATGTCGTTCACGGGGGTCTGCGAGGCCGAGATGTGCGGGATCCGCGACTCGGTCGAGGCGTTTCGCAACGACGAGGTCGAGACGCTGGCCATCTCGGTCGACGCGCCACCCACCCACCAGCGGTGGGCCCACGAGCAGGGCTTCGATTTTCCCCTGCTGAGCGACTTCTGGCCGCACGGGGAGATCGCGCAGACCTACGGCGTCTTCGACGACCGGCTCGGTGTCGCCAGGCGCGGCACGTTCATCATCGACCGGGACGGCAAGGTCGTCTACACCGACGACAACGCCGTCCCCGACGCGCGCGACCAGCAGGCCTGGAAGGCCGCGCTGCGCGACATCGGCGCCATCGAGTAGATCACACGGGGTGGACGGGCTCAGATCCGCGGGGGCCTGAAACCCGACTTCGCGATCACGTGGTCGCGTGACTCGCTGCTCGCACGCATCACGGCCGGCCAGTCGACGTGTTCGAGGCGACCGGCCCGCTTGAGCACCCGACCCGCCACAAGGACGGTGTCGACGTTGCGGCCGTCCATCGCGATGACCGCCGACGCCGGGTCGTGCAGCGGTGTGACGTTGAGCCGGTCGGTGCGCAACAGCACGACGTCGGCCTGCTTGCCGGGAGTGAGCGAGCCGACCTCGTCCTCGAGGCCGTTCGCCCTGGCCCCCTCGAGCGTCGCCCATCGGATCACGTCGCGGGCCGTGACCCCCTCCCGTTCCGTCGCGCCGGCCAGGGTGCGCTGCAGCGCCAGCACCGAGCGCATCTGCGTGAACATGTCGGCGGGCACGTTGGTCTCGACGTCGACGCTCAGGCTCGGGGCGAGGCCGCGGTCGAGGAACTTCTGCACGGGCGGCATGCCGTGGCCCATCATCATCTCGACCGGGCAGGCGATCGACACCGTGCCGCCCGTGTCGACGATCATCTGGATCTCGGTGTCGTTGAGCGTGGTGCAGTGGATGTAGGTCGTGTCCGGGCCGAGCAGGCCGGCCCGTCCCATCTCCTGCACCTTGCCGTCCAGGCCGTAGCTGCCGACCCCGACGTGCGTGGTGATGCGCGCCCCGGCCTCGCGGGCCAGTTTCCAGTGGTCGCGGGTGATCTCGAAGTCGGTGAACTCGGGCCCGGGCGCGGCCAGCGCGAGGGTGAGCAACTGGTCGCGGGTGGCGAAGTGCTCGGTGGCGGCACGGACGAACCAGCTCGGTTGCCGCTCCTCCCACTTGCCCCACCAGGGGAAGCCGTAGGCGAACACCGCCCGCATCTTCGAGTCGTGAAGCGCCTGGACCACGGCGTCGGTGTGCGCAGGGGAACCCTGGATGTGGGACCAGTCGAGCAGCGTGGTGACGCCCGCGTCGATGGCGCCGAGGGCCGAGAGCAGGTTGCCGACGTAGGCGTCCTCGGGCCGCAGCGCGGGGGCGAGCTTGTGCAGGACGAACGAGATGTAGCTCGTGCGGCCCTCCAGCGGCACGTCGGTCCCGATGTTGCGCAGGATCCCCTCCCAGATGTGGCGGTGGGTATCGACGAACCCGGGCATGACGATGGTGTCGGAGGCATCGATGACCTCCGCGTCGGTTGCCTCCAGGCCGTGGCCGACCTCGACGATCCGGTCACCCTCGATCAGCACGTCGGCGCCGTGCAGGTCGCCGATCGCCCGGTCCATGCTCATGACGACGCCTCCGCGCAGCAGCGTGCGCGCGGTCGGTACGACCTGCACGTGCCCGGCGGGGTAGAAGTCGGGCAGTTCCGTGACCTCCACGTCGCGGCGGCCGACGGTCAGGCGCCGGACCCGCTTGTAGTTGCGCTTGGTCAGCTCCTTGAGGTCGCCGACCTGGAACAGTGCGATGCCGACCAGGACGAGCGCACCGATGATCATCAGGCCGTGTTCGGTCGACAGGCCCAGGAACGGCAGTGCACTGATGATCATCGCCAGCAGCACGGACGCGACCGCCGACCCACCGAAGGTCGCCCGGCCTCCGCTGAGCGCCGCACCACCGAGCACGGCGGCGGTGATCGAGTTGAGGGTGTAGCTCGACCCGATCGACGCGTTGCCGATGCCGGTGCGTGCCATGACGAAGAACGCGGCGAACGTGGCGAACACCGCGGACAGCAGCAGCGCCCGCACGCGGATCCAGGTGGTCGGTACCCCGCTGCGGCGGGCGGCCCGCTCGTCGAAACCGGTCGCGCGCAACCGCAGTCCCGAGGCGCTGCCGTGCAGCCACAGGTCGAGCAGCAACGCGACCACGATGACCACGATCAGCGCGACCGGGACCGGACCGATGCTGGTCAGCAGCAGGCCGGTGAAGCCGCGGTCGATGGTGCCGCCGGGCGTGCCGCGCAGGCTCAACGCGATGCCGTCGAGGATGCTCAGGGTCGCCAGCGTGGCGATGATCGAGGGGATCTTGAGCCCGCGCACCAGGCCGGCGTTGACGAGCCCGACGGCCAGTCCCGCGAGCAGGACCAGGCCGACGCCGAGCAGGATGCGCCCCGTGCCGATCCCGCCGGAGATCACGAACGAGGCGATGACGACGCCGAGACTGATCATCGCGCCGACCGACAGGTCGAGGTAGCCGACCAGGAGCGCGTGGGTCTGGGCCATCGCCACCAGCGCGAGCGGGACGGCCAGGACCAGGATGCTGCGCAGGTTGCCCGAGCCGAGGAAGCCGGGGAACCGCGACGAGGTGTAGGCCGCGACCGCGCCGATCAGCACCAGTTGCAGCGCGACCGGCATCCACAACCGGACCTTGACGACCTTGCGCCACTTGTTCACGTCGCGGGCGTTTCGGGCGACCTTGCGGACCGCCTGCCGGGCGGCATCGCCGCGACTGCTCGGCATCGAACCGTCGCCGCTCATGGTGTCGACTTGGGCATGGCGACCCCCAGGGGTGAGCGGCCCGACTTGCTCAGGCCGGGCCCGCGCACGATGGCCTCGACGATGCGCACCTCGTCGAGTTCGTCGCCGGGGATCTCCTCGATGATCTGGCCGCGCGACATCACCAGCACCCGGTCGCACAGCCCGGACAGCTCGATCGGGTCGCTGGACTTCACCAGCACCGCGGCGCCGCGGTCGGTCTGGGCCCGCAATGCCTCGTAGATGTCGAAGCGCGATCCGACGTCGACCCCCTGGGTCGGCTCGTAGGCCAGGATCACGGCCGGTTCCCGCAGGAAGGTCCGCGAGATCGAGACCTTCTGCTGGTTGCCGCCGGACAGGAACTCGACCGGCTGCTCCAGCGACGGTGTTCGGATGCGCAGTCGCTCGACCAGCCCCTCGACCGTGCGCCGTTCGTGGCGACGACGGAGCAGGCCGCCACGGGTGAATCCGCGCAGCGACTGGATGGTGGCGTTGACGCGTACGCCGAGGACCGGCATGAGCGCCTCGCCCTTGCGGTCGCCCGGCAGGAGCACGATCCCCGCCCTGACGGCCTCGCGGGTGGAGACCAGCGACAGGTCGCGTTCGTCGCAGACGACGTGGCCGGTCTTGGGCGGCACCCGACCGGCGAGGCAGTCGAACAGTTGGGGTTGTCCGTTGCCCTCGGCGCCGGCGATGCCGACGGTCTCGCCGGAGGCGAGCGTGAAGCTGACCGGACCGAACGCCTGTCCTTGCAGCGCGTCGACCACGAGGACGTCGCGTGGCGGTTCGGTCTGCGGTGCGGCGCCCGGGAACGCGGCCTCGAAGGGACGCCCGACGATGAGTTCGACCAGTTCGTCCTCGGTGGTCGTCCCGGCGTCGTGGGTGCCCTGGCTCACGCCGTCGCGCAGGACCGTGATCCGATCGGCGATCTCGAGCACCTCGGGCAACCGGTGGCTGACGTAGACCACGCCGACGCCCCGCTCGCGGCAGGCCGCGATCGTGCGGTGCAACGCCTCGACCTCGTTGGGTCCGAGCGCCGTGGTCGGCTCGTCGAGCAGCAGCACCTTCGGGTCCGACACCAGCGCCTTGGCGACCTCGAACAGTTGGCGGTCGGCCAGGGTCAGCATCCCGGCCGGCGAGTCGGGGAACAGTTCGATGTCGAGGTCGAGTTCGGCGAGGCGTTGGCGGGCCCACCGCTTGCGACGCCAATAGGGGGCACGGGCACCCGCCGG
>JAGXST010000039.1 GCA_018335555.1 Actinomycetota bacterium
TAGCACCATCACGACGGTCACCTGCCGCCGGTCGTTTAGCTGGCGCAGCAGCCGCAACACCTCGAGCCGGTGGGCGAGGTCGAGGTAGGTGGTCGGTTCGTCGAGCAGCAGCAGGGGGGTCTGTTGGGCGAGCACCATCGCGATCCACACACGTTGACGCTGGCCGCCAGAGAGTTCGTCCACGAGCCGGTCCCGCAGCACCGTCGTGGCCGTGGCCTCCAGGGCTTCGTCCAGCGCGCGTTGATCGGCGTCGGTCCAGCGACCGAACGGTCCGCGGTGTGGATAGCGGCCGCGGGCGACCAGATCGCCGACGGTGAGCTGCTCCGGGGTGACGGTCGACTGGGGCAGCAGCCCGATCTGGCGAGCGACCTGACGGGTCGGCAGATGGTGGATGGAGTGGCCGTCAAGCGACACCGTGCCGGCGACGGGCGCCAGTACACGGGCCAGGGTCTTGAGCAGCGTGGACTTGCCGCACCCGTTGGGCCCGACCACGGCGGTGACCCGGCCCGTAAGGATCTCGAGGTCGACGGCGTGCAGGACCTCACGGTCGCCATAGGCGACGGTCAGACGTTCGGCGTGCAGCGAGGCGGCCGTGTGGGCAGGTGGGTAGGTCATCGTCGTCCCCATCGGTGAAGCAGCCAAAGCAGGTAGGGCGCCCCGAGCACGGCGGTCACCACACCGGCTGCGATCGGTGTCGGATGAAACAGCCTTTGTCCGACCACGTCGGCGGCCAGCACCAGCAGCGCACCGACCAGGGCGGCGGTGAGCAGGGTGGCCACACCGGCCTGGCCCGCGATACGGCGGGCAATGTGTGGCGCGCCCAGGGCTACGAAGCCGATCGGTCCGGTCACCGCCACGGCGGCACCCGCAAGAATGGTGGCCGCCACGAGCAGTTCGATACGTGTAGCGCGGACGGGGACACCTGCGCCGACGGCGAGTTCGTCGCCCAACTCCAGGAGGCCGAGGCGGCGGACGAGCGTGAGAGCCGCCGGCACGGCGAGGGCCAGTGCAAGGCCGACGCCGGTGACGTGTGTCCAGTTGCGGGCGTGCAGACTCCCCGCGAGCCATACCTCGGCCGCGCCCAGACGGCCGAACGGCAGCCGGGCCACGGTGAGAACGGTGGCGGCCGACGCGGCCGCGTGAATTCCGATGCCGGCCAGGATCAGCCGCGCGCCGCTGGCCCCCGCGCGCGTGGAAACGAAGTGCAGCACCAAGGTCGCAAGTCCAGCGCCACCGGCCGCGGCCGCCGGTAGCAGCAGCGGGCGCACCTCGGCACCGATGGCCAGCACGGCGGCGAGGCTCGCCCCAGCGGTCACGCCCATCACGTCGGGTGATCCGAGCGGATTGCGCAGTAGGCCCTGGAGGAGGGTGCCCGAGGCACCCAGCCCGGCCCCGGCGGCGACGGCCACCAGGATCCGTGGCAGCCGCAGACCACGGACGACGAACACGGCGCCGCTCTCGCCCGCACCGATCAATGCGGCAGCGGCGTCGATCCAGGACAGATCGCTCGAGCCGAGCGTGAGGGCGTACAACCCCGCCAACAGCACCGCGATGGCCAGTCCGACGACCACCAATACCCTGCGTCGACGCGCGAACGTCGGCCCTCGTGCCGCCAGCCCACCAGCCTCCGTGACCGCCGTCATGCCGGCGACTTCACACGGACCGCGAGCCGCACCAGCAGCGGCGCGCCGAGCAGCGCGGTCAGCACGCCAGCCTGCACCTCGGACGGGCGAGCGACGACCCGGCCGACGACGTCGGCACCGAGCAGCATGGCCGGGCCGAGCAGCATCGACAGCAGCAGCACCGGTCGATGCGCCGCGCCCACCAGCGCGCGGGCGAGATGTGGCACAGCCAGTCCCACGAAGGCGATCGGGCCGGCCAACGCCACCGCCACCGCGGACAGCAGCACAGCAATGCCGGCCGCCACCAACCGGGTGCGGGCCGGATGCTGCCCGAGGCCGACCGCGGTCTCGTCGCCGAGCGCCAGCGCATCCAGCTGGCCGGCCAGCAACCACGCGCCCAGCAGCCCGGCGACCACGACCGGCAACAGCGGACCGACCGCGGCGACGTCACGACCGGCCAGCGACCCGGCCAGCCAGTGGCGCACGTCATCGGCCGTGCGCTGATCGATGGCGAGCAACCCGGCCGTCCACGCACCCAACAGCGAGGACACGATCGCGCCCGACAACACCAACCGCACTGGTGACAGCCCCTCTCGCCCGGTCGATGCCAGGCCCAGCGCCAGCGCGGCGGCCGCTGCGCCCCCGACGAACGCGACCCACACCGCCGCACCGGCTGGCAGGCCCAGAAACGCCACCCCGACCACGACCGCGAACCCGCCGCCGGCCGTGATCCCCAGAAGGGCCGGGGAAGCGATCGGATTGCGGGTGGCGCCCTGTAGCAGCACCCCAGCGACACCCAGGCAGCTGCCGGCGACCAGGCCGCTCACGGTGCGCGGGACCCGCATGCCGGACACGATGAAATGTGCCTCGCTCGTACGGGCCCCACCGAGCGCTTCGAGCACCTGGGCGAAGGGCACGGTCACCGAGCCGACCGCGATGCTGACCACCACCACGACAGTCAGCACCGCGATGGCCAGCCCCAGGGCGCCGAGTCGACGGATCACGACGTGGCCGTGTCCATGAAGTAGGCCTCGAGATCGTCGAGCATCGCGTTGGCTGCCAAGACGCCGCCACCGAGGTTCCAGTGCTCCTCGTTGACCTTGTGCACCGCGTCGGCCTGAACCGCCGACAGGCCCTTCCACAGCTCGGTCGAGGTCCAGCGGGTCATGGTCTCGTCGAGGTCGTAGCCCTCGGCCTGCGCGTAGGAGTCGCTGGACACCATCACGAAGATCACATCGCCGTCCATCTCCGGGATGCGCTCCTCGGAAATCTCGGTCAACATCGCTGACGTTGCCCAGTCCTCGACCTGCTGGGCCGCCGGACGCTGGAGCCCCGCATCACGCAACACCAGCCCGGGAAACCCCGTGAGATAGATCCGCACCTGGTCGGGCTGGAAACGAATCATCGACACCTCGGTGTCTGCCACGCCGGTGTCTTCGAGCGCGGCCGCGAGCTCACCGGCGCGCTGTTCGTAAGCCGCCACGACCTGTTCGCCCTTCTCCTCACGGCACAGCGCCTGCGCCCACAACGACACGTTTTCCTTCCACGCCACACCGATCGTCTCGGAAAAGACGGTCGGGGCGATCTGCGACAACTGCTCGTAGAAGCCCTCGTGGCGCAACTTCGATCCCAGGATCACGTCCGGCTCGAGCGCCGCAATTGCCTCCAGATCTGGCTCGAGCTCGGTCCCAACCACGGTCGCCTGCTCGACCTCGTCGGGCAGGTACGCATACCAGTCGTCGGTCCACGGTTCGACCACACCGACCGGCGTCACGCCGAGAGCCAGCGTCGAGTCGGTCTGGCCCTGCCCCAGCGTCACCACCCGCTCCGGGGCGCAAGCAACCTGGCTCGTGCCCATCGCATGCTCCACCGTCACCGAGGCCGTGTCGTCGACAGACGCCGCAGCTGCTGGGTCTCCGCCGGCGCGGCCGGCGGATGAATCCTCGGCGCTGCCGGCACACCCGGCCGCAACAAGAGCAAGAGCGGACAAGCCAGCAAGGACACGCGACAGAGGACTACTCATGGGGACTCCAGCCGGAACGATGGGGGTGGGACGGTCAGGAAACTCCTACAATTGGGTAGGTTAGGCTTCCCTTATATAGCTGGCAAGTTCGGCCACCCGACCGGTCGGAACTGAGCCCGTTCGGGGCGATCCCGATTCTCGTTCTTGACCGTCTTTCGTGGGAAGCATAAGGTTAGGCCAACCTAAACTGGGCGCGCCGTCGTCGACACCTACCACCGGGGAGAGCCGGGTGTACGTCTGCCACTGCGAGGTCGTCAGCGACCACAGAATCCGCACCGCGATCTCCGCGGGGGCTCGGAATCTCGATGAGGTCGCGGTCTTGTGTCGTGCCGGTAGCGCGTGCGCAGGGTGTCACCCAACCATCGAGGAGTTGCTGGCGGAGGCCGCAGACGCTCTCCGCGAGCCCGAACGGGTCCGCTCCCGGCAAGCGAGGAGGCGGCTCGAGCGGTCGGCCCCCGCCCTGAACGTCCCCGCTGCCGCAGGCTGACCACTCCGACCTGGCTCGATGGCTAGCGTGCGACCTCGACCGAGGAGACGACATGACACGTGGTGACGAGCGGATCATCGAGCTGCTCAACGACATCCTGACGTTCGAGCTGACCCTGATAAACCAGTACTGGCTCAACTACCGGATGCTCGACAGCTGGGGCCTGTCCAAGCTCGGTGACATCTTCAAGAAGTACTCGCTCGAGGAGATGCAGGACGCGGACAGGTACGTCGACCGCATCCTGTTCCTCGACGGGCACCCCAACCTGCAGCGGATGAACACCGTGCACGTCGGCCAGACCGCCCAGGAGATGCTTGAGCTCGCCAAGGCCCGCGAGGCCGAAGCCGTCGACAAGCTCAACGCCGGCATCGCCCTGTGCGTCGAGGTCGGCGACCACGGCACCCGCGAGCTGCTGGCTGAAGCGGTGCTCGAGGAGGAGGAGCACCTCGACTTCTACGAGACCCAGCTCGGCGCCATCGAGCTGGTCGGCCTCGAGAACTGGCTCGCCGCTTTCACTCTCGGCAACGACTGAGGCGCACGCGTCCGTGGGGCAGTTCCCGCTGAGGTTGTCGTGGCCGCTGGGATGAGGAGCATGGCGTGCAGGTCGGGATCGTCTCGATGCGCCGACTGTGGTTCGGACCTGGCGATCCGGTACGGGCAGCCTCGGCGATCGCCCGTCTGGCTGGCGGCTGGTTGATCGCACAGGACGACGCGAACCACGCCGCCTGGTGGGACCCGAGAGCAGGGACGTTCGAACGCGTCCGGCTGTTCCCACCTCGCGGAGGGCTCGACCTGTTCAGCGAGGCGGGTGGCACCAAGCGGCTCAAGCCGGATCTCGAGGCCGCCTGCACGCTGCCGACCGCCGAGGGCGAGGCCGTGGTGCTGCTCGGTTCGGGATCGTTGCCACCCCGGACACGAGGGGCTCTCGTACAAACGAACGCCGAGGGCGCGCTCGAGGTCCGCTCGGCTGACCTCGCACCGCTCTACGCACGGATCAGCGCAGCCCTCGGGCTCGACCCGACGCAGTTGAACCTCGAGGGCGCGTGCCTGGTCGGCGAGAGCCTGCGGTGGTTCCAACGCGGCCACCGTCGAACAGGAGTCTCATCGGCGAGGGTTGACCTGTCCTGGCGCGAGCTGGTAGCAGCGCTCCACGAGGAGTGTGACCCGGCGAAGATTGCTGTCGACGAGGTCCGCCGGTACGACCTCGGTGACATCGACGGCCCACGATGACCGGTACCTGCCCGGCACGCGACGGCTGGACCTTCAGCGCTGTGGACGGCGAGCCGCCGCCGAGGCTCGCCGTCCGAGCACGGGCGATTCAGTTGTTGGCCGCGACGACGGCAGGGTCGGTGGGCGGTTCGAGGCCGAGCATCTCGAGCAGCCGTGCGGTGGGGACCAACAGCCGGCGGCCGAAACGGACCGTGGGGATCTGGCCGGCTGCGGCGGCGCGGTAGGCGGCGCTGCGGCTGATGCCGAGCAGCCGGGCGGTCTGCTCGATGGTCATGAGCACGGGCAGGTCGGTCGCGGCGAGAGCGGTGATGGTCATCAGGTTCTCCTTGGATCGGTCACGGTCATCGTCCAGACACGACTCACGGATCCCTCACGACGACGTCGACGTGAGTCGCGCCCGTCGTCGTGAGTTGTTCGCCTGCCCCCGGTGCCCAGACCGCGCCGCGCAACGCCGTCGCCGTCCGCGGGCTTGTCTCGCCCGCGTGGGGCAGACGGCCGCGTACACGGGTGCACGCCCGTGGACGTCAACGGGCTCGGTGTCGTCTGGTTCATCGGGTGTCCGGTAGTCGCGTCAGGAAGGGAGTTGTCTCCGACGATCCCCGGAAGTGACACCTATGCGCCTGTCGCACAACCCGTCAGCCGACCTCGAAGAAGTTTCAGCCCGAACGACGACACACCCCAAGAGACCCCCCGAAACCTCCTGAGACCTCAAGGAACGAAACCGACGAATGCTGCAGCTACAGTGCTTCTAGAAGCCGTTTCGAAGGTTGGACGTGACCTTGTAACGCCTCCACCATCGACCCATGAAACGGTCACACAGACTGGCACTGGGCCAGTGCGACACCCGCGGCCACGTCGGATGTTGAACATCGGACGGATGGCCCCAGGACGTGCCGACTACTACCTGTCGGTCGTCGCCGACCGCGACGGCCACGGCGATGCGGCCGACTACTACCTCGCCAAAGGCGAAGAACCCGGACGGTGGCTCACCACCGACGGCAGCCTGCAGTTGGCCGGCACGGTCGAGCCCGAACAGCTACGTGCCGTCTTGGACGGCCGCCATCCCGAGACCGGTGAGCAGTTGTCGTCGCATCCGGCGCGGCGGGTGCCGGGTTTCGATCTGACCTACCGCCCCCCGAAGTCGGTGTCGCTGCTGTGGGCCTTCGGCGACCGGCCCGCCGCGGATGAGGTGGTCGCCGCCCACGACGCCGCGGTCGCGGCCGCGGTCGGGTATCTGGAGCGTGAAGCGGGGTTCTCGCGGCGTGGTGCTGGCGGGGCCGAGACCGTCAAGGTCGACGGGTTCATCGCCGCGTCGTTTCGGCATCGGACGTCGAGGGCGAACGATCCGTTGCTGCACACCCACGTGCTGGTCGCCAACCTCGCCCGCACCTCGGACGACGGCATCTGGCGGACCCTCGACTCACGCCGGCTGTACGCCCACGCCAAGACCGCGGGGTTCCTATATCAGGCGCAGCTGCGGCACGAACTGACCCGCCGTCTTGGCGTGGCGTGGGGTCCGGTCGTCAACGGCCACGCCGACCTGCAAGGCATCGGCACCAAAGTGATCGAACAGTTCTCTCGCCGACGGGCCGCGATCGTCGAACACATGACCGCCCGTGGCGAAACCTCCTCCGCCGCCGCCCAGGTCGCCACCCTCGAAACGCGGCAGGCGAAAGGTGAGCGGCTATCGGAGGTCGAGCTGCGGGCACAGTGGCAGCAGCGAGGCCGCGGTCTGGGGTTCCGTGACGGCTGGCACCACAGACTGACCGGCCGCACCACACCGCAGCCGGTGGATGTCGTCGGGCTGGCTGGCGAGCTGGTCGACCGTGAAGAGTTGACCGAACAGACCTCGTCGTTCACCCGCCGCGATTTGCTCCAGGCCATCGCCGCCCGGCTGCCGACCGGCGCGACGGTCGACGACATCGAGGATCTTGCCGACGAGGTCCTCGCGCATGATCCGGCCAAGCTGGTCGAGCTCGGCACCACACGAGGCGAGCTGACCAGCGCCGACGTGATCCGCCTCGCTGATGGCCGCGTCGTGCCCTCGGGGCCGGGTGAGCGGCGCTACACCACCCGCGGACTGCTGCTCACCGAATCCCACGCCATCAACACCGCCCGCGACCGCGCCCGCGATGGCGTCGCCGTCGTTGACGACACGACGATCGAGGAAGCGGTCCGTGGCCGGACGCTGTCGGACGAGCAGGCGGCAATGGTGCGCCGGCTCACCAGCTCCGGCGCCGGCGTCGAGATCGTGGTCGGCAAGGCCGGGACCGGCAAGACCTACGCGCTCGACGCGGCCCGCCATGCCTGGCAACAGGCCGGCATCCCCGTTCATGGTGTTGCGCTCGCAGCCCGGGCCCACCTCGAGCTCGAGCAGTCTGCCGGCATCGAGTCCACCACCATCGCCGCCCTCGAACGACGACTCGCCAACAGCGGCGACGGCGTGCTGCCGGCCGGGTCGGTGCTGATCGTGGATGAGGCGGGGATGGTCGGCACCCGACAGCTCGCGCGCGTTCTCAACCATGCGGCCGAACGTGAGGTGAAGGTCGTGCTGGTCGGTGACCCGCGACAGCTGCCCGAGATCGACGCTGGTGGCCTCTTCCGCGCCCTCACCAACCGGCTGCCCGCCGTCGAGCTGACCGACAACCGTCGCCAACAGCATCAGTGGGAACAGGTCGCGCTCGACGAACTCCGCCACGGCAACCCCACCGTCGCACTCGACACCTACCGGGCCCATGGCCGGATCGTCACCGCCGACACCCCCGACAGTTTGCGCGAGACGCTGGTCCAGGACTGGTGGGAGACCGCCCGCGACGAGATGGCCGGGTCGATCATGATCGGACTCCGGCGGGCGGACGTGGACGATCTCAACCACCGCGCCCGCGCCCGCATGCTCCAAGACGGTCGCCTCACCGGCCCCACCATCCAGGCGGCTGGTGTCGAGTTGCAGGTCGGTGATCGGATTGTGGGGCTACGCAACAGCCGCCGTCACGGCATCGTCAACGGCACCCGCGCCACCATCACCTCGATCGACCCCGACCGACGTGCGATCGACGCGACCACCGACGACGGCCGCACCGTCGTCCTCACCTTCGACTACCTCGACGCGGGCCACGTCACCCACGGCTATGCCATCACCGGCCACAAAGCCCAAGGCCTCACCGTCGACCACACCTACATTCTCGGCTCCCAGGCCCTGTACCGCGAATGGGGCTACGTCGCGATGTCCCGCGGCCGTCACACCAACCGGCTCTACCAGACCGTCCTCGACCAGCACCTCGACGAGATCCACCACCACGCCCACCAACCCGACGACCCGCACGCGGCCCTCGCGGCCCGCATGACACGAAGCCGTGGCCAGGAGTCGGTCACGCCAGAGATCGAGGAACTCGCCGCCCGCTGGCGACAGCTCCACGCAAGGCTGCACGCACCCGACATCGCCCGCCAACGCGCCCTGACCGCCGAACGTGCGTCGCTGGTCCGGACCCGGCAGACCGACCTCGCCCAACTCGAACGGCTCGCCCATCGCATCGACCACGCCGCCAGCGGCCTCGGCCGGATACGAAACCGCCGCATGATCGACGAGCTGACCGCAGAGCACGCCGACCGCACCACCACGCTGCACCGGCTCGAGCACCGACTCCGGCCGGTCGATGCCGAACTGGCAGCAGCGCCTACCGCCGCGCAGATCGCCGAGCTGCAGACCGGCTGGCGTGAACTATCCCGCCAGATCGACGCGACCGCCCGCCAGCGCGTCGCCGCCTACCGGAGCGCGCCGCCCGACTACCTCGTCACCGCGTTGGGGCCGCCGCCCGCCGACCATGGCGCCGCCCGCTGGCACAAGACCGCCACCACGGTCGAGGACTACCGACTGCGCTGGAACGTCAACGACCCCGACCAGCCGCTCGGCGGCGCGCCGACCGACCCGCTCCAACAAACCGACCACCGACACGCAGCCGCCACGATCGAACACCACCGCCGCGAACAGCAACTCCAACGAGACGAACGTGCGCGCAGCCGAACCCTGGGCATCAGCCTGAGCCGGTGAGCTATCCACAGGTCGACCGACGGATCTCGCCACGACGCGCACGGACCCAGCAAGGATCACCTGCCGGAGCATCCGTCCGGACGCTGTCGACACCGGAGACCTGCGATGGCACAGAAACCCGATCCTGGCGTGACCCGCTACCTCAACGAAGCCGGAGAGACCCGCTGGCGGGTCACCTACGACCTGCCGCCCGGTCCCGACGGTCAACGACGCCGCACCACCAAACGCAGCTTTCGTACCGTCAAGGACGCCAACCGGTTCCGACGCGACGCGCTCACCCGCCACGAGCAAGGCCTCGGCCGCGACCCCGCCCAAGGACGCCAGCGCCTGGGCGACTACCTGCGCGCATGGCTCGACGGGCTGTCGGTCAAACCGACCAGCCGAGCCGACTACCGCCAGTCCATCGAGTGCTACATCGCGCCGCGCATCGGCGGCATCCGGCTCGAACAGCTCACCCCCGAACACCTCGACCGGCTCTACCGCAGTCTCGAGACCAACGGCAAACGCCGCGGCCCATGCCGCACCGACGGACACACCTGCCAGGCCGACAACTGCCACCCCGACCTGCACGACGGCCTGTCCGCCAAGAGCATCCGCAACGTCCACGGCTGCATCCACGTCGCACTCGAAGCCGCCGTCGCACGCGGCTACCTACCACGCAACGTCGCCAGCCTCGCCAACCCCCCAAAGGCCAAACGCGCCCGCTCCCGAAACGCCCGCGACCACTGCTGGACCCGCGAACAACTCGTCGCCTTCCTCGACCACAGCCGCGACCGCGACGACCCCCTGCATGCGTTGTGGTTCCTCATCGCCACCACCGGCCTACGACGCGCCGAAGCGCTCGCCCTGCGCTGGGACGACCTCGACCTCGACCGCAACCGGCTCACCATCCGCCAGACCGTCACCGTCGCAGGCGGCGTCATCGTCTGGCAGCACGACGCCAAGAGCGACGACAGCGAACGCACCATCGCCCTCGACACCCGCACCATCACCGTCCTGCAGGGCCACCGTCGGCGACAGGCCGAACAGCGGCTCGCCGCCGGCCCCGGCTGGTCCATCGACGACCAGGACCGCGAGCTGGTGTTCACCCGTCCCGACGGCACCGCCATCCCACCCAAACGCGCCTCGCAACTGTTCACCCGCCACGTCGACGCCGCCGGCCTGCCACGCATCGGCATCCACGGCCTGCGCCACACCTGGGCCACTCTCGCCCTACGTGCCGGCGTCCCCATCAAGGTCGTCTCCGAACGCATCGGCCACGCCGACCCCGCCGTCACCATGCAGGTCTACGCCCACGCCCTCGAAGGCGACGACGCCACCGCCGCGGAAACCGCCGCCGCCGCCATCTTCGGCGACTGACCGACACCCACCGACACCAGACACCACCCCCGCACACACGGTGTCACGGCCCGCATGGTGTCAAAATGGTGTCAGCGCCACAGAAAACGCCCCCGACTGGTGTCGGGGGCGTTGCGTCTATTCCGGCGAATCCGGCCTAGCAGGCTGGTGTAGTCGTGAAGTGGGCGGAGGGGGACTTGAACCCCCATGTCCTTACGGACACACGGACCTGAACCGTGCGCGTCTGCCAATTCCGCCACCCGCCCAGGTGGAGTCGCGGACGGTACCAGCACGGTGACGAGGTCGGCAACGCGGGTGGTGGCACCCGACGACTCCCTGGGACCGGGACCCCGGTGCGCGACGTTCGGACGGGTGATTCTCCTGAGCGCCCGGCTAGGCTCCGCGCGAAAACTTTCGAGCGGGTTTGGTGCCGATCTCGGCCGGGTGCGAACCACCGGGGCTCCGCTGCGCCCGCCCGGACCGAGCGAGACCGCCGAGTCGGACAGCAATGGGCGTGTTACACGACTTCGAACGACGCCTCGAAGGCGCCGTCGAGGGCTTCTTCGCGCGCGCATTCAGGTCCGGGCTGCAGCCGGTCGAGCTCGCCAAGGCGTTGCAGCGCTACGCCGAGGACAACCAGCATGTCACCGCCGACGGCGTCGTGGTCCCAAACGTCTACCGGATCCACGTCAGCGAGCGTGACCACGACCGCCTCAGTTCCTTCGGCGCCTCGCTGCCACGCGAGTTGGCCGAGGTCGTGGTTCGTACCAGCACCGACCGCGGCTGGTCGCTGCGCGGTCCCGTCAAGGTGCGCATCGAGGTCGGCGACGACGTGCGCTTCGGCATGTACGACCTCGCCGGGCGGGTCGAGGTCGTCGACCCGGCGGTGCGCCCGGGAGGCCGCCTGCGCGGCGGCTCGCGTAACCCGGCGCCGCCGACACCCGCACCACCCTCGACCGAGGCCGGTTTCGACCAGACCCAGGTGGTCTCGTCGGTGCCCCGCGCGACGCTGCACCTGCGCATCGCGAACGGGCCGGGCAAGGGCACGACGGTCCCCCTGACGGGCCAGCGCGTCACCCTCGGACGGATGGCGTCCTGCCACGTGACCCTCGATGACTCGACGGTCTCCCGCGAACACGCCGCCCTGGTGCGGCGCGGCGAGACCTGGTGGGTCGTCGACCTCAACTCCACCAACGGCACCAGCGTCAACGGCGTCCAGGCCGCCGAACAGCCGGTCGCACCCGGCGACCGGATCGAGCTCGGCGACGCCGTGGTCGAACTGCTCGGGGGCCCGGCGTGACGGTCGCCCTGCTCACCGTCCTCAAGTTCGGGCTCCTGCTCCTTCTGTACCTCTTCCTCGCCCGCACGCTTCGGGCCGTCGTGGTCGATCTGTACGGCCCCCGCCGCTCGCCGTCGCCCGCGGCGCGCCCCAATGCCCCCGGCCCGGCACCCTCGTCACGGAAGTCTCGCAAGGTGCCGCGAGAGATCGTCGTCCTCAACGCCGAGGGCGGCACGACCACGCATGGACTCGGAGGCCACGGGTTGACACTGGGCCGCGCCGCAGGGGTGGACGTCGTCGTCGACGACGTCTACGTCTCCGACGAGCATGCCCAGATCATGCCGGACGACGGCGGCTGGTCGGTGCGTGACCTCGGCTCGACCAACGGCACCTACCTCAACGGCGCCAAGGTGACGCGGCCGACGCCGTTGGCGGCGGGCGACCAGCTCCGGCTCGGCAAGACGCGCATCGAGGTCCGTCGATGAGGCGCCTACGTGCCACCGGAGGGACCGACGTCGGGCGCGTCCGGACCGGCAACGAGGACTCCTACCTGATCGCCGAGAGCGTGTTCGCGGTCGCCGACGGCATGGGCGGGCACCTCGCCGGCGAGATTGCCTCGGCCAAGGCACTCGAACCCGTCGAGGCGCTCGACGGCCGGGTCTTCGGTGACCCGCAGGACGCGGACGAGGCATTGCGCGCCGCCGTGATCGAGGCGAACGACGTCGTGTCGCAGATGGCCGACGACGAACCCGCCTACCGCGGCATGGGCACGACCCTGACCGCCGCCATGCTCGAGGGTCCCCGCCTGCACCTCGCCCACGTCGGCGACTCGCGCGCGTACCTCTTGCGCAACGGCCGCTTCGAGCAACTCACCGACGACCACACGCTGGTGCAGCACCTCATCGACGAGGGCCAGATCACCCGCGAGGAGGCGGCCACCCACCCGCAGCGCTCGATTATCACACGTGCCATCGGCGTGTCCCACGACGTCGAGGTCGACTCGATGACCATCGAGATCGAACCCGACGACCAGGTGCTGCTGTGTTCGGACGGGCTCACCGGCGTCCTCGACGACGATCACATCGCCCAGGAACTCGCCAGCGGCGATGACACCCAGCAGGTCATCACGCGCCTGATCGAGGCAGCGAACCAGCGCGGCGGGCCGGACAACATCACGCTGGTGATCCTGCGTTGCGAGCCCGAGCCCGACGACCCCCTGCCTGCGGCCACGCGCGGCGGCGCTGCGGCGGCCGAGGCCGGGCACGACGCCGACAGCGGCACGGGCTCGGGGGAGCGTCGCCACGGCGGCGCTCCCGTCACGATACGCACCCGCGAGGACTCCGTGTCGCGGGACTGGGCCGGCGGTCTGGGCAACTACGGGGCACTCGGGCGCGGCGGCCCCCCTCCCAAGGACGACGCCGACGGTCGGTCACGGCGCTGGATCGGACGCCTGTCGGCCACCCTGCTCGCGCTGGTGGTGCTCGGCGGCCTCGTGTTCGTCGGCGGTCGCTTCCTGCTCTCGCAGCAGTACTTCGTCGGCGTCGATGACCGGCAGGTCGTGATCTACCAGGGCGTCGACGTCTCGATCGGCCCCTGGGACCTCGCCCGGCTCGTCGAGCGCACCGACCTGACCCTCGACGACGTGCCCGCCTGGTACCAACCCGCGCTCGAGGACGGCATCCACGCCACCGACCGGGCCATGGCCAGGCGCATCGTCGCCGGCGCACCGCGACGCGAGGCGACCGACGCCTCCGCCGACGACGACCCGGCCGAAGCCGAGCCGACCGACGACGACCCGACCGAGCAGCCGTGAGCGCGGCGACCGGAACCGCCGGTCGCGGCGTCGATCGCCGCACGGGCAACGCGTTGCGTTCCACCGAGGCGCGGCTGCTCGCCTTCGCCGTCGTGATCACCTTCGCCGCCCACGTGCTGCTGGGCTGGTCACAGGGACCCGAGGTGCCGCCCAGCGCCATCGTCACGGGCGTGGCGATGACGGTCATCGCGATCGTGGCCCACATCACCGTCCGCACGATGGCGCCGGACGCCGACCCGACGTTGCTGCCGCTGGCCTTCCTGCTCAACGGGCTCGGACTCGTGTTCGTCCGCCGGGTCGACCTCGCGGCCGGCAGCGACCTGGCCGGGACGCAGACCGTCTGGACCGCCGTCTCGGTCGCCGGCATGTGCGCCGTGCTGGTCCTGATCCGCCAGGTCCGCACGCTCTCGCGCTACCAGTACTCGCTGGGTCTGCTGACCCTGGTGCTGCTGATCCTGCCGCTGGTCCCCGGCCTCACCGCCGGCCCCATCAACGGTGCCCGGCTGTGGATCGACCTGTTCGGTATGCGGTTCCAGCCCGGCGAGGTCGCCAAGCTGACGATGGTCGCGTTCCTTGCCGGCTACCTCGAACGCAAGCGCGTGCTGCTGTCGGTCGCCAGCCACCGGTTCGGGCCACTGCTCATGCCCGCCCCGCGCCACCTCGCGCCCGTCCTGCTCGCGACCGGGGTCGCCCTGGTGGTGATGGCCGGCCTGCGAGACCTCGGCTCGGCCCTGCTGCTCTTCGGCGTGTTCCTCGCCGTCCTCTACGTCGCCACGGGCCGGGCCGCCTACCCGCTGTTCGGCCTGGTCGCGTTCGCCATCGGCTCCACCCTGGCCTATCAGTTGTTCGCGCACGTGCGGGTCCGGGTCTCCATCTGGCTCGACCCGTGGTCGCAGGTGAGCAATGCCGGCTACCAGTTGGCCCAGAGCCTGTTCGCACTCGGCACCGGTGGACTGACCGGCGCCGGGCTCGGCGGCGGACGACCCCAGGACGTGCCCTTCAGTGCCACCGACGCCATGTTCGCCGTCATCGGCGAGGAGCTCGGACTGCTCGGGGCGACCGCCGTGCTGGTCGCGTTCCTGCTGCTGGTCGTGCGCGGCTTCAAGATCTCGCTGACCGCGCGCGACGAGTACGGGACACTGCTCGCGCTGGGTCTGACGGCGACCATCGCGCTGCAGACCTTCGTCATCGTCGGCGGGTTGACCCGGGTCGTGCCATTGACCGGCATCACCCTGCCGTTCATGTCGTACGGGGGTTCGTCGCTGCTCGGCAACTACGTCCTGATCGCGCTGCTGCTGCGGATCAGTGACGAGTCCCGCGGTGCCGCCAGGGGACGACAGATGGAGCGTCCCCGCACCGGTAAGTCGTCGCGATGATGACCAAACAGATCGGCCGGGTGGCCACGTTGACGCTGCTGTTGTTCGGCGTGCTGTTCGTCAACCTCAACCTGATCGCGCTCGTGCAGTCCGAGACACTGAGCAGCCACCCCGCCAACCGTCGTCTGCTCGTGCGCGAGTACGCCATCGAGCGCGGCAGCATCGTGGTCGGCGAGGAGGCGATCGCCCGGTCGATCGAGACCGAGGGTGACCTCGAGCACCTGCGCGAATACCCCGGTGGCGCCCTGTACGGCCACATCACGGGGTACTACTCGTTCATCCTGGGTCGCAGCGGCCTCGAGGCCGCCCTCAACGAACAACTGATCGGCCAACCACTCGAGGTCCTGGCCCAGAACCTCGGCGACCTGCTCTTCGCGCCGGACCAGGCCGGCAACACCGTCGAGTTGACCATCGACCCCCGCGCACAGCAGGCGGCCGCCGACGCGCTCGAAGGACGAGTCGGCGCCGTCGTGGCACTCGACCCCACCACCGGTGCGGTCCTGGCCAGCTACGCCAATCCGAGCTTCGATCCCGGCCCCCTGTCCACGCACAACGCGTCGGCGATCCGCGAGGCCTGGGAGCCACTCATCGACTCCGACGAGCGGCCACTCGTCAACCGCGCGATCGCCGAGACCTACCCGCCCGGGTCGACCTTCAAGCTGATCACCGCGGCCGCGGCGCTCGAACACGACCGCTCCCCCGAGACCGCCTTCCCCGACGAGGGCGTCTACGACGTACCACAGACCGAGTCCGACATCGGCAACTTCGGCGGCGGGAAGTGTGGGGAGGGCGAGACGATCTCGCTGGCCGACGCGATGCGGGTCTCGTGCAACACGGTGTTCGCACGGCTTGGCGTCGAACTGGGTGCCGACCGCCTGATCGACATGGCCGAACGCTTCGGGTTCAACCGTGCACCGCCCTACGAACTCGACGTGGCCAACAGTGGTATCCCGAAGGAGATGGACGAACCCTCGGCGGCGCAGAGCGCCATCGGCCAGCGCGACGTCCGTGCCACCCCGATGCAGATGGCGATCGTCGCGGCGGCGATGGCCAACGGCGGACGGCTGGTCGAACCCCACCTGGTCCGCGCGATCCGCGACCCGTCCGGCAGCCTCGTGCGCGAGACGGCTCCGAGCCTGTGGGACGAAGGCCGGTTCGACGGGCAGGTCGTCAGCGAGACCATCGCCGCCCAGTTGCGCGACATGATGATCGACGTCGTGGCCGACGGGACCGGCCGCAATGCCCGGATCGACGGCGTGACCGTGGGCGGCAAGACCGGCACCGCCCAGACCGGCGGCGCGCCGACGGTGTGGTTCGTCGGGTTCGCCGACCAGCAGGTCGCCGTCGCCGTGGTGCTGCCGAGCGCGGGCGACGACGACACCGGCGGCCAGGTGGCCGCGCCGATCGCGCGTGCCGTCATGGAAGCGGCGTTGGGCCGCTGAGCCCGTACCGGGCAGCTCAGGGCCCCGACCACCCTCGCCCCTGGCCGGGGCAGCGACCGGGACCGGGGCGCCGTTGCTACGCTCGGCGGCCGTCCACGGCGTTTCTCTCTCGCCTGTCCGCGTCGTCTCGCGTACGGAGTCCACGGTGACCCAGGGTCGCGTTCTCGTCGACCGCTACGAGTTGCGCCGGCCCCTCGGCCGGGGTGGCATGGCCGAGGTCTGGGCCGCCCATGACCGAACGTTGGATCGCGAGGTCGCGATCAAGTTGCTGCTGGACCGCTTCCGTGACGACGAGGCCTTCACGAGCCGCTTCCACGACGAGGCCCGCCACGTCGCCAGGCTCAACCACCCCAACCTCGTCGCGGTCTACGACACGGGCACCGAGGTACCCCCGGACGTCGACCCCGCGTCGGGCATCCGCCAGCCGTTCATCGTCATGGAACTGGTCGAGGGTCGTTCGCTGCAGCAGGCCATCGACGCCGGCGGGCTCACCGAGGACCGCGCCCTCGAGGTCGTCGCCGACGTGTGTGCGGCGTTGCAGTACGCCCACGGGCGCGGCCTGATCCACCGCGACGTCAAGCCCGGCAACATCCTGCTCGCCCACGACGGCACGGTGAAGGTCACCGACTTCGGCATCGCCCGTGCCGTCGGCAACGAGAACGTGACGCGCACCGCGGCGGTGCTCGGTACGGCCGCCTACCTCTCACCGGAGCAGGCCCAGGGCCTCGACGTCGACACGCGTTCCGACCTGTACTCGCTCGGTGTCGTGCTCTACGAGTCGCTGACCGGCCGGCAGCCGTTCACCGGCGACTCAGCGGTCACGGTCGCCTATCAGCACGTGCAGGAGCCGCCCCGGCCGCCGCGCGAATGGGAACCGTCGGTGTCGCCGGCGGCCGAGGCCATCGCGATGCGGGCGCTGGCCAAGAACCCCGCCAACCGCTACCAGTCCGCCGCTGAGATGCAGGACGACCTCGTCAACGCACGTGTCGGCAACCCGGTCGCCGCTCCAGCGGTCATGACCGAACGCGAGACCGCCCTGCTCGCGCCGGCCGCACCCGCCCGCACCCTGCCCTCGCACGAGCAGGAGCGGCGGAAGCGCGGCGCGCTGTACGGATTCCTGGCGGTCCTGGTCCTGCTCGCACTGATCGGCGGGGCCTGGGCGTTGGCCAGCATGTTCAGCGATGACACGCGCCGGATCGCGGTCCCCGACGTCGAGGGCCAGACGCTCGAGTCGGCCGAGCGGATCATCACCCAGCAGGGGTTCGTCCGCGGCGAGCTCACCGAGGAGGAGACCGACGAGGTCGAGCCCGGGCTCGTCCTGCGCCAGTCACCCGGGCCGGACACGATGGCAGCCGAGGGTTCCGAGATCGACCTGGTCGTCTCGGTCGGGCGCGAGACCGTGGCGGTGCCCGACGTGGTCGGCGGCACCGAGGAACAGGCCTACCGGGCGTGGCGCGAGGCCGGGCTGACGGTCGGTCAGAAGACCTCCGAACCCAGCGACGAGGTCGAGGCGGGCCTGATCATCTCCACCAGTCCGCCCGCCGGCGACGAGGTCCCGGTCGGCAGCGCCGTCGACTTCGTGGTCAGCGCCGGCCAGGAAGAGGTCGTCGTGCGGCCGGTCACCAACTACAGCGAGTCCGAGGCCCAGGCCCGGCTCGAGGACCAGGACCTCGAGGTCAACATCCTGCGCGAGTTCGACGACGTGGTCAGCGAGGGCTTCGTGATCCGCCAGGACCCGCCGGCCGGGTCGCGCGTACCGGTCGGCACGATCGTGACGGTCGTGGTCAGCCGCGGTCCCGAGGAGACCGAACCGGAGCCGACCGAGACCGAGCCCGAACCGACCGAGCCCGAACCCACCGAGCCCGAACCGACCGAGCCCGAACCGACCGA
>JAGXST010000040.1 GCA_018335555.1 Actinomycetota bacterium
CGCCGTGCAGGCGCAGGACCGGCAGCCGCAGCCGGGGGCCGCGGCCGATCGCCTGCAGGCCCCCGTGCAACGCTGCCGCGGTACACAGCGGCACCTCGCCGTGCCAGACGAGCGGGTCCGACAGGAAGCGGCCGCCGACGGCCGGGTCCCGCGAGAGATCCCGGCCGTGGAACGGTTCGATCGACAGGCGCGGGTCGTCGTGGTGTCGGCCGGGCACCGTGCCGAGCAGGGGAGCGGCGAGCACCAGCGCGGCGAGGTCGGCCTGCAGGTGCTGAGCCAGGCGGACCGCAAGAGTGGCGCCGGTCCCGTGGCCGAGCAGCACCAGTGGGACGTCGCTGTGGCGGGCACGCACCAACTGCAGCACCAGGCGCTGGTCGTCGACGCCCGCCTCGAAGTCGCCGATCAACGCCGGAGAACCCTCGGAGCGTCCGTGGCCGGCCTGATCGAGGGCATAGACCTGGGCGCCACTGTTGACCAGCGCCTCGGCGAAGGGTCCGTACAGGCCGACGTGCTCGCGCAGGCTGTGACAGAGCACCACGACGCGGTCGATCTCGTCCCCGCCCCAGCTCGCCAGATGGCGCTCGCCGTCGATCCCCTGCAGTGTCTCGCTGCCACCCACGAGCATGTCGACCCCCCGGTCGTCGGTGCCGATGCCAAAAGATAGGTCACCCGACCATGACGCGGTCCTGACCCAAAGGCCAGGACCGCGTCGGTCGAGCGTCAGCCGTCGCCGGTCACTCCTCGACGATGAAGGCGGTGACCATGCCGTACATGCCCTCGTCGGTCTCGGCGTGGGTCAGGATGTGGCAGTGGAACACCCAGGCGCCCACGTGCTCGGCCGTCACCAGCACCGAGTAGCGCTCACCCGGGGCCACGTTGACGGTGTCGGCCCAGTACGGCTGGTCGAGCGGGAACCCGTCCTTAGCCACCACGAGCTGCGGGAAGCCGTGCAGGTGCATCGGGTGGATCTGCAGACCCTCGTTGTAGTAGTGCATCAGGATGTTGTCGCCCTTCTTCGCCACGATGGGTGCGGTGGCGGGAAAGGACTTGCCGTTGAGGCTCATGCCGATGGTGCCGGCGTCGTTGACGACCATCGGGAACTCCTGGGCGATGGTCAGGTCGTCGGGCAGGGTGCGCCCGCCGATGGTCGACCCCGGCTCGGGAAGGTCGACGTCGCCGACCTGGATCGTGCCCCACATGCCGTTGGGAATCTTGAACTGCGAGTGATGGTGGGGGTGATACATCGCCACGTGCTTCTCGACGGCCGTGAAGGCGTACGTGAAGCTCTCGCCCGGCTGGATCAGGTCCTGGGTGAGCGGTGCGACGCCGTCCATCTCGTTGTCGAGGATGATGCCGTGCCAGTGGACGTCGGTGCCCAGCGGCAGGTCGTTGGTGACCACGACCTCGACCTTGTCGCCGACCTCGGCCCGGATGTGCGGACCGGGAATCTGACCGTTGTAGGACCAGCCCTCGACGATCTTGCCCGGCTCGACCTCCCACTCGATGATCTCGGCGGTCAGTTCGAAGCGCTTGGTGCCATCCTCGAGGATCGTTGGCTCGAGCGGCTGGTTGCCCACGCCCTCGGTCTCCGCAGGAAACGCGCCGATCGAGTCGTGCATGGCCTGGTCGAGCCCTGCCCAGTCGATGTCGGGGTTGCTGGGGCTGTGGGCACCGTGACCGCCGCCGGATGCGACGGGAGTCGCGGCTTCGCCGTCGCCGATGACGGTCAGCGTGCCGATCATCCCGCCCGAGGCGTGACCGGCCACCGTGCACAGCACCTCGTAGGTCCCGGGTGCGAGCGAGGAAAGGTCGAGCGAGGCGCTCTGCCCGGCATTGAGCATCGGCGTGGCGAGGCCGGTGTCGACGATGGAGAGGTCGTGCTGGGCGACCCCGACGTTGGTGACCTGCAGGGTGCCTCCGGCGGCGATCTCGATGGCTCCCGGGGTGATGGCGAACTCGCTGAGCTCGACGGATACCTCGGCTGGCGCGTCGCTGCTGACGGCGGCGGGGACGGCCACGGCGGCGGGGGTACCGCCGTCCCGAGCTGCCGTGACCAGGGCACCGGCACTGAGCACCAGGGCGACCAACGCCACTGCTGCGACGGCGATGGCGCCGACCGTACGTTCTTCCGACATGACGTCTCTCCTCGACAACTCGTCCGGCGACGTCGTGGTCGCCGGAGCCGGGGACATTCCCCGGGTCGCGTCGAGAGAAGGGTCGGCCAGGACCACGCCTGCGGGCAGGGCGTGGCGCCCCCGCTTCGTCGGGACTTTCGGCCCCCGGTGCCAGGGACCTTCAGTCACCGGGCGCCTTCAGGCGCTACTCGGGCGTCTTCAGGCGACGCCCCGTCACCTCGTCGGGAACGAGGCGGACGATGACGTGCCGCATCGAGGTGCCGGCCGCCCAGCTTTCGAGCTCGGCCGCGAAGCGGCGTGACTCCTCGTCGGTGACCGGGTGCGCGGTGCCGTGCACGAGCACGCTCCAGCCGACCGCCCGCGAGGGATCGTGGTCGTCGACCTCGAAGGCGACCGGACGATCGAGCAGCAGCGCGTCGGTCTTGGCCCCGTGCAACGCCCGGAAGATGACGGTGTTGCCATCGACGAGGTGGTTGACGGGCACGATGTGGGGGACACCGCGGTCGACGTAGGCCAGGCGCCCGAGGGGACGACTGGCGAGCAGGGTCAGACACTCCGAGAGCGAGAGCACCTCGAGGTCGTGACGATCGGTTACCTGGTCCATGGTCGGGCTCCCACGCCGGCTTCGGAAGGTGGCCGGCTCCCGCCACGAGGGTGCCGGGCCGGCGTTCGCATTGCCAGGGCAGCCTGGCCCTAGAGAGCAGGACCCCCGGATCGGGCGATCAGGCGTCGCCGCGCTCGACCTGAGTGTAGAAGACCGCGGCCTCGGTCCGGCGCTGCATGCCGAGCTTGGCCAGCAGGTTGGACACGTAGTTCTTGACCGTCTTCTCGGCCAGGTGCATCCGCTCGGCGATCTGCCGGTTGGTCAGGCCCTCGGCGATCAGCGACAGGATGCGCCGTTCCTGCTCGGACAGCGACGTCAGGCGCGGGTCCTCGTCGTCGCCGCGACGCAGGCGCTCGAGCACCTTGCCCGTCACCGACGGGTCGAGCAGCGAGTCGCCGGCCGCAACGCGCCGGATCGCGTCGAGCAGGTCCGGGCCACGCACGTCCTTGAGCAGATACCCGGCCGCGCCGGCCATGATCGCGTCGAACAGTGCCTCGTCATCGCCGAACGAGGTCAGCATCAGGCAGGCGATACGGGGGTCGCGGGCGCGTACGTCGCGGCAGATCTCGACCCCGTTGCCGTCGGGCAGGCGTACGTCGAGCAGCGCGACGTCGGGCGAGGTCTGCGCGATGCCGGCCAGGGCCATGCCCGCGCTCGCGGCATCCCCGACGACCTCGAGGTCGTCCTCGGCGTCGATGAGGTCCTTCAGCCCACGCCGTACGACCTCGTGGTCGTCGACGAGGAAGACACGGACGATGTCGGGCACCAGGGCAACTCCGGGACGGTGGGGTGACAACACTAGGCTGTCGTGTCGCCGCCGTCCGCGAAGGTACCCCGAATGTCACCCTCCTCCCCGCCAGGACGTGGTGCCCTGAACGACCGAGCAGGCAAGATCCTCGACGCCGTGATCGCGGTGACGGTCGACCTCGATCTCGAGGCGGTGCTCGGGCGGGTCGTCGAGGCGGGCTGTGACCTCGTCGACGCCCAGTACGGCGCACTCGGCGTCCTCTCCGAGGACGGCGAGGGGCTGTCGGCGTTCGTCCACCGCGGTGTGGACGAGGAGACCGCCGGTCGCATCGGCGACCTGCCCGAGGGCCGCGGCGTACTCGGCCTGCTCATCGAGCAACCGCAACCGGTGCGCATGCCCGACATCACCTCGCACCCGCACTCGTACGGATTCCCACCCAATCATCCGCCGATGCACAGCTTCCTCGGCACGCCGATACGCATCCGTGACCGGGTGTTCGGCAACCTGTACCTGGCCGAGAAGCGCGGGGGCGGCACGTTCTCGCAGGAGGACGAGGATCTCGTGGTCGGCCTCGCCGCCGTGGCCGGCACCGCGATCGAGCATGCCCACCTCTACGACGAACTCAGCCAACGCGAACGTTGGCGGGACGCGGTCCTCGAGGTCACCACGGCGGCGCTCGCCGGCGCGCCGCTGGCCACGGTGCGCGAACTCGTCGCGACCTACGGACTGGGCCTGGTCGACGGTGACGCGGCCTGTGTCGTCGGGCCCCACGAGGACGGCCTGTGGATCCTCGCGTCCGCGGGCAGTGGCGCACCGATCCCCGGGTTCCTGCCGGTGACCGACGGGCCGGCCTGGGGGACCCTGCTGGAGGGGACCACCGTGCGGGGGAGCCGCGGTCCGCTCTTCGGTGAACGCCCCGTGCTGTGGGTGCCGATCAAGGTCGGCGACGAGGTCATCGCCGCGCTGGGCATCGCCCGCGACGAGGGGTTCACCGACCGCGACGAAGCGTTGTTGTCGGGGTTCGCCGCCCAGGCGAGCCTGGTGCTGACCACCGAACGGGCGCGTGCCGAACTGCAGCGGATGTCGCTGGTCGAGGAGCGCGAACGGATCGGGCGCGACCTGCACGACACCGTCATCCAGCGGCTGTTCGCCACCGGTCTGTCGCTGCAGGCGACCATCAAGCGTGCCGAGGGGCGGCCCGAGGTGGTCGAGCGGATCGAACGGGCCGTCGACGAGATCGACGTGACCGTCAAGGAGATCCGTGCCACCATCTTCGCGCTGCAGGCCGACCCGAACAGCACCGGTGGTCTCAGGCACGCGGTCCTGCAGGTGGTCGACGAGTTGACGTCGGTGCTCCCGCGGACCCCCCGCGTGCGCTTCGACGGCCCCGTGGACACGACGGTGCCGCCGGCGGTCGCCGAGCAGTTGCTGCCGGTACTGCGCGAGGCGCTCACCAACGTCGCCAAGCACGCCGAGGCGAGTGACGTCGAGGTCGAGTTGACCGTCGAGTCCGGCGGCGTTGTGCTCAATGTCAGCGACGACGGGCGTGGCCTGCCGGCGACGCCGGGACGCGGGTTCGGACGCCGCAACCTCACGGAGCGGGCGCAACGGCTCGGCGGGGAGGTGGAGTGGTCCGCGCGCGAGGACGGTGTGGGGACGAGGGTTCGGTGGCGGGTCCCGCTCGGCTGACCCGGGGCGCTACTGCGGTTGCATCGCCAGGTCGGCCCGTTCCTGCAGGTTGGCGGCGAGGTCCTCGAGGAACCGCTCGAGGCTGCGTTGCGCGACGCGTCCCATCGCGACGCCGTCGATGGCGGCGCCGACGCTGCCGCCCGGGGGCACATAGCGCCCGTCGAGGATGAGGGTGATCCGACCCTGCTCCAGGACGTGCAGGCCGAGTTCGCCGTCGAAGGCGGGCAGCAGACGATCGGTGCGACCGGGCCCTTCGTCATCGCCGAGCGGATCCCAGCGCAGGGACCGCCAGTGGGTGGCGCCGACGACCCAGGGGTCACCGACGCGGACCAGGACACTGCGTGAGATCCCGCCGGCACGGACGGTCGCGGTCAGCCCACGCTCGCCGCGGCGGCCCGCAGGCAGCCATCGGATCGGTTCGTCACGGAATGCCGCCAGCGTCGCTGACGGGTCACCCTGGACAGGTAGGAAAATTCGGATCGTGCGCTCCATCGGGACCACCTCCACGTCCCTAACCGTACGGCCGGGTCCGGAGGCCCAGTCAGGGCTCAAGGTCCCCAGAAATGGGACCTCTGGCCAGGGGCGCGGGTCGGACCGAGGGGTCAGCCGGTGTTGCGCTGCCCGGCGGCGATGCCGTTGGTGGCCACGAGCACGGCATCGCGCAGCGTCGCGGCCGTCGTCTCGTCGGGCTCCTCGCGCAGCCGGTGCAGCAGCGCCACCTGCACCCCGTGCAGCGGATCGAGGTAGGGATCGCGCAGGCGCAGGACGTCGGCGAGGTCGGGGTCGTGGGCGATCAACTGGTCGTGGCCGCGGATGCGCAACAGGGCCGCCACCGTGCGCTCGTACTCCTCGCGCAGCCTCGGGAACACGCGCTCGCGCGTCTGCGGCCGGGCCAGGCTCGCGTAGGCCGCGGCGATGCGTAGGTCGGCCTTCGCCAGCGCCATCTCGACGTTGTCCAGCATCGCCTGCAGCAGCGGGCTGTCCGCCATCAGGCCCTGCAGTTCGCGCCACCGGTCGTCGCCGTCGCCCGCCCACTCGTGCAGTGCGGTGCCGAGGCCGTACCAGGCCGGGAGATGGACCCGGCACTGGGTCCAGGCGAACACCCACGGGATCGCACGGAGATCCTCGATGCCCTTGCCGGCCTGTCGACGGGCCGGTCGCGACGCGATGTTGAGTTCCCCGATGGCGTCGAGCGGTGTCGCCTCGTGGAGGTAGTCGACCAGTTCCGGCGTGTCGTGGACGAGGTCGCGGTAGGCCTGCCGCGCGAGACCCGCCAACTCGTCGAGCACCTCGTCGGTGCGCTGGTCGGTGGTCGCCGGCCGGTCAGGCGCTGCGGTCAGCAGGACGGCGTGCAGGATCTGCTCGACGTGCCGGTGGGCGAGCACCGGGTCGCGGTAGCGGGCGGCGATCACCTCGCCCTGCTCGGTGAGCTTGAGGCGGCCCCGCACGGCCTCGGGCGGTTGGGCCCGGATCGCGGCGTTCGCCGGACCACCGCCACGGCCGATGCTGCCGCCGCGGCCGTGGAAGATGGTCAGCTTCACGCCGTGCGCGTCGGCGACGCGGACCAGTTCGCGCTGGGCACGGTGCAACTGCCAGGTCGCGGCGAGGTAGCCGGCGTCCTTGTTCGAGTCGCTGTAGCCGATCATCAACTGCTGGTGCTCGCCCCGTCGGCGGACGTGGGCGCGGTAGGGCGGGCAGGTGAACAACTCCTCGAGCACCTGCGGGGCACGGATGAGGTCGTCGACGGTCTCGAACAGCGGTACGACGTCCAGACCGTCGTCGCAGCCGGCGTCACGGGCCATCACGAGCACGCCCAGGACGTCGGAGACCTGCTCGGTCATCGAGATGATGTAGGTGTCGATGGCCTGCGACCCGAGCCGTTCGTGGGCGCGGCGGACGAGCCGGAAGACCTCGAGCGTCTCGTTGGTCTCGTCGTCGAAGTCCAGGACGGCCGGCGTCAGCGGCCGTCGCGACTCGAGTTCGCGGGTGAGCAGGGCGACCCGGTCGGCCTCGGGCAGCCGGTCGTACGCCTCGGCCTCCCCGTACCGGCCGAGCACGTCGGTCAGCGCCGCGGCGTGGCGCCGTGCGTGCTGACGGATGTCGAGGGTGACCAGGTGGAATCCGAACACCTCCGCCTGGATCTGCAGCGAGCGCAGACGGCCGTCGGCGATCAACTCCGCGCCGACCGCACGCAGGCTGTCGCGGAGGAGCTCGAGGTCGTCCACGAGCTCGCCGGCGTGGCGGTAGGCCCGCTCGTCCACCTCGGGATCGCGGCGCCACGGTCGCGCTGCGAGCCGCTCGGTCTGCACCAACACCTGGTAGACGAGCGCGAGGAACTGCCGGTGCGGTTGATGCGGATACCGACGCTCGACGTCGGCCGCCTCGGCCGGCAGGAGCCGGCACAGCTCGTCGAGCCGGGCGGCCAATGGTTCGCTGGTGCCTCGGGCGGCACTGACCGACAGGTGCGCGTGCAGCCGGTCGATGCTGCGACGCAGCAGCTTGAGCGACATCAACTGGTGTTCGCGCAGCGCCTGCTCGGTGACCTCGGGGGTCACCTTCGGGTTGCCGTCCCGGTCGCCACCGATCCACGAACCGAGCCGCAGGAAGTCGTCGACGGCCACGGCCTCGCCCGGATACACCGCCTCGAAGGCGTCGCGCAGATCCCGGTGCAGGCGGGGGACGAGGTCGAACAGGACCGATTCGATCCAGTACAGCCCGTTCCTGACCTCCTCGATCACCGACGGTGGACGGACCCGGGTCTCGTCGGTCAGCCACAGCGACGCCACCTCCTCGGCGAGGTAGCGCTGCAGATGGGCCCGGCGCTCGGGGGTGACCGGCTGGGCGTCGAGCTCGGCGAGGGCGCGGGCGATCCGGCCGAGCTTGGTCAGCGTCGTGCGTCGCTTCGACTCGGTCGGGTGCGCGGTCAGCACCGGCCGTACGCGCACGTCGCCGATGGCTGCGGCGGCCCGTTCCGCGGAGAGCCCCCACTCGTGCAACGTGTGGACCGCGGACAGCAACGTCTCGTCGTGAGGGCGGCCGGCCTCGCCGGCCCGCACGCGGTCTGCGGCCAATTGCCGGATCATCGCCTGGTCCTCGGCGAGGTTGATCAGCCGGAACCAGGCCGCGAAGGCGCTGACGACCACGAAGGCGTCGTCCGCCGAGATGTCCGACAGCAGTTGGGTCAGGGCCGGGCCCGCATCGTCGTCGCCACGGTTGTGTGCCACGGCCAGGGCGCGGACCTGTTCGACGAGATCGAACCGTTCCTCGCCCTCGATCGCGGCGATGGTGCGGCCGAGGAGGTCGCCGAGCAGGCGTACCTGGGCGCTGGTGGCCTCGCGGTCCATGGTGCTCCGAGCGGGAAGGGCAGGCGGGCGGATCGGGCGTGGTTCGCCCGAGGCTAGTGAGGAGTGCGACTAGCGTCGGCGCGAAGCGAAGCGGGGTCCGCAGGGTGTGGCCGCCGCGGCAAGGAGCGCCCGTGGTCACCAACGTGCCGCCCATCGTCGACGCCGCCGCTCTGGCAGCCCTGCGCGAGACGCACGAGGTCGTGCTGGCCGACGTCCGGTGGTCGCTCGACGGCCGCCACGGCCGCGACACCTACCTCGAAGGACACCTCCCGGGCGCGGTCTACGTCGACCTCCCCGGGGTGCTGTCGGGCCCGGGCGAGGTGACCGAGGGGCGCAATCCGCTGCCGTCGCCGGACGCGTTCGCGGCCGGACTCGGCGGACTCGGTATCGGCCACGACCTGGTCGTGGTCGCCTACGACCAGGCCGGTGGTGGCAGCGCAGGACGCCTCGTGTGGCTGCTGCGGGTCATCGGACAGCCGGCGACGCTGTTGTCCGGCGGACTGGCCGCCTGGGAGGGGGAACTGGAGGCGGGACCGGTCGTGCGCGCTCCCGTCGACCGACACGTGGTGCCGTGGCCGAGCGCTCGCTTCGCGGATGCCGACGAGGTCGCCGCCCTGGCCGTCGCCCCGTCGGCGCTCGTCGTGGACGCCCGGGCAGAGGCGCGCTACCGCGGGGAGGTCGAACCGGTCGATCCGCGCCCCGGGCACATCCCCGGCGCGGTCAATCTGCCCCAGACCGACAATCTCGCTGCCGACGGGACCCTGCTACCGGACGAGGAACTGCGCCGACGCTGGGAGCCCACCGGCGCACTCGACGCGCACGAGGTCGTGGCGTACTGCGGGTCCGGGGTCAGCGCGGCGCTCGACCTGCTCGTGCTCGAACGGCTCGGGGTCGAGGGCCGACTCTACGTCGGCTCGTGGTCGGGGTGGTCGGCGGATCCGGACCGACCGGCAGCGACCGGCGATGCGCCGGGCTGAGAGGTCCACGTGCTCACGCTGTACTTCGACTACCCCTCGGCGGCCAGCGTCGTCGCCGTGCTCCGGCTGCAGCGGCTGGCCGACGACGGGCTGCCGGTCGGTTTCGAGGGATTCGACCCGCTCGGCCTGGCCGCCGCCCTGCCGTTCACGCTCGACCTGTACGAGGACCTCGAACGGCACGGAGCGCAGGCCGCGGCACTCGGTCTGCCGCTCGAGCGCCCCTCGCTCCGCCCGCCCACGCTCCAGGCCCACCTCGTCGGCCGCCTCGCGTCCGATCGGGGGCTCGGCGCTGCCTGGCGCGATCGGTGCCTGCGGGCGTACTGGCGCGACGACGCGGACCTGGGCGACCCCGAGGTGCTGGTCGATCTCGCCTCCGACGCCGGGTTGGACGCAGCCGCGGTGCGCGACAGGCTCGCGGACCGCAGCGCGCAACTGCAGTTGCGCCAGCGCATGGTGGCCCTGCGTTCCCGTGGCGTGGGCGGCGTGCCGGTCCTCGAGGTGGCCGGCGGCACGATGGTCTCGGCGGACCTCCCCGAACCGGACCTGCGCGCGCTCGCCGGCCTGTGAGCAGCGGCGACCTGGGGACGGCTCCGACGGGGTGTCACGGCCGACCCGTAGCCTTCGGGCTCAGGTGACAGCGGGCGAAGGGGAGAACGTGGCGGCCGACGGCGGCATGCCGGCGGCGGGCACCGAAGCCAGGCAGCGTCTGCTCGATGAGCTGCTGGGCTGGGGTGTCCCCCGACCCGCGGACGACCCCGACCTGGTCGCCGAGCTGCGCGGGCAGCTCGAGTCGGGCCTGGCAGCGCTGGGCGAGGAGCTGTCCGCGGCGGCAGCCGGCGCCCGGCAGGGTCGGCTGCTGGTGTCCAAGAGTGGGCTCGACCGGCTCGCGTGCGACGGCTGGCAGCGCGAACCGAAGCCCTACGTCCACTCGTGGCCGAACGTGCGCGGCACGCTGGCCCACCTCGCGGTCGAGCAGGACTGGCACGAACAGCGCGCCGACGCGCCGGACGCCGTCGTGGACCGCGTCTGGCGCGCCGAGGCCACACGCCGCCCGGGGGACCCGTCGTCGATGTCGCGGTGGCTCAACGACCTGTCCGCCGATGATGCGACGCAACTGCGGACGCAGGTCGCCGGCCTGCTGGGCGATTTCCGCGAGGTTTGGCCGCTGCTGCCTGCCCACGCCGTGCAGGCTCGCGTCGAGCGACCCGTCGAGGTGCCCCTCGCCGGTGGCCGCGTCGTGCTGCGCGGCGTTCCCGACCTCGTCCTGCTCAGTCCGCGCCGGGACGACCGGGCCCGCACGCTCGTCGTCGATCTCAAGACCGGGATACCCCGGCCCGAGCACGACCGGCACGAGCTGCGCTTCTACGCGCTGCTGGTCGCGCTCGCCTGGGGACGCCTGCCGTTTCGTTGGGCCACCTTCTACGTGGCCGAGGGTCGGGCCGAGGTCGAATCGCTGCGGGCGGACACCCTGCGCGTCACCGTCCGGCGCGTCCTCGACGGCATCACGCAACTCGTACGGGTCGCCGGCGACACGGCCGACGAACGGTTACGGGGTGGGGCGTGGTGCCGCTTCTGCGCACGAGAGGACCACTGCGAGGTGGCCGCCGAGGCGCGCCGCCTGCGCGCGGTGTCACAGCCGATCGGCATGCTGGGTCCGTGACCGACCTGCGAACGTCCCCTGCACCTGCGGCGCCCCCGATCGGCGCCGCTCTCCGTGCGTTCCGCACGCCGGTCCGCGGCCATGCCTTCGCCGCGCGACCCGAGGGGCACGGGCCGTTGCACCCGGGGCAGTCCGTGGTGCTGCGTCGTGAAGCCGGCAATCCGGCCGACCCGCTCGCCGTCGCGCTCTGGTGCCAGGGCTGGCGGATCGGCTACCTCGACCGGCAGGTGGCCGCGCGGCTCGCGCCCCGGCTGGACGCGGGCCTCCGGGTCGAGGCACGCGTCGACGGCTGGATCGCCGAACCGCAGGGCCGCTGGCGCCGCCCCATGGTGCTGCTGCAGCCCGGCACGGCCGACTCGCCCCCCGCCGCCACCGCGCATCCGCGCCGAACCACCGTCGGTTCGGAGACTCCCGCCGTCCGCGCCGGACCCGGTCTGTGGGGGCGACCACCGGGCGTCACGGTACGCACCGTCCGCTGAATCACCGGCGTGCAGGGGGCCGGCGCGGGGGCCGTAGGCTGCGCGGCCAGGTGCGCCGGACAGGCGAGCCGCGAGGAACAGCGAACGATGGAACCACGTCAGCGCACCGGTCGGTTGCTGTTCGGTGGCGCGGCCATGGGAGCAACGGGCTACTTCGCCGGGTTGGCGGCCGCACCCCTCGCAGCCGAGGACCTCACCGGCGCGGTGACCTGGAGCGGCCTGCCCGGGGCGATGGGCATCGTCGGTACCGCGCTCGGTGCGAGCCTCGTCACCGGCCTGCTGCGCCGCCTCGGACGCCGCAACGGGCTGACCATCGGCTACGCGACGGCCGTCGTCGGCGCCGCGCTGGCCGTGGTGGCGATGCGCTCCGGCGCGTTCGGCCTGCTCCTGGTCGGGACCCTGCTCTTCGGCGTCGGTCACGCTGCCAACCAGTTGACCCGCTACGTCGTGGCCGAGCTGCACACACCGGACCGTCGCGGCCGGGCCCTCGGCTGGATCGTCTGGGCCGGCACGATCGGCGGCGTGATCGGACCGAACCTGTTGGCCCCCGCCGGTCGCGGCGCGGAGTCGGCGGGTCTGCCGGCGCTGGCCGGTCCCTACGTCGTCGGCCTCGTTGCCATGGCGGCCGTCGGGATCGTCTACCAGTTCGTGCTGCGTCCGGATCCCGGCACCCTCGCCGTGGCCGAGACGCTCGACGACGAACCGTCGGGGGAGCGGACGCCCGCGTCTGCCTGGCGCCTGCCGACCGTCCGCGTCGCGATCGCGGTCATGGTGACCGGGCAGGTCGTGATGGTGTGGTTGATGTCGATGACACCGGTGCACATCCGCGAGGGCGGTGGGGACCTCGGCCGCGTCGGCCTCATCCTGTCCGCGCACATCCTCGGCATGTATGCGTTGGCGCCGCTGGCAGGCTGGGTCGAGGACCGCTTCGGCAGTCTCGCGGCCATCGTGACGGCGCTCACGACCCTGGCCGGCTCGGCCGTGCTCGCCGCCGTCAGCCCGGTCGGGGGCGTGGCCATGGGAGCTGCGCTGTTCCTGCTCGGGCTCGGGTGGTCGTTCGCCTTCGTCGCCGGCAGCACCATGCTGGCCCGGGGGGTCCCGGCGACCATCCGTGCGCGTGTGCAGGGGCGGGTCGACACGGCCGTGTTCCTGGCATCTGCCGGCGCCTCCCTGGCAGCCGGCCTGCTGCTCGATGCGCTCGGCTACGTCGGGCTGTGTGTCGTGGCCCTGCTGGCCCTGGTGCTGCCGACCGTCTTCGTCTGGCGCTCGCGGCGCATCCTCACGCGTCGGGCCGAGCCGGTCGCGGTGTGAGGACGACGACCGTCACTCCTCGTCGGGTTCCTCGGCCGGCGGGCACGGGGGGCCTCGCTCGAGGATGCGGTTCTGGGGGGAGTAGACCGTGCGGATCGTCTGCTGCTCGGTGCCCCCGCCGCGCAGTTCCACCGTCCGCACGACCTCGACGGTGAACCCCCGGGCCTCGCTCTGGACCTCGACCTCCTGGCCGCAGGGGACCTCGCCGTCCTCGTCGAGGCGGCGGATGGTCTCGGGTTCGCGGTAGTTGGTCGGGCTGCCGTGCTGTGCGCGTACGACGTCGGCCCGGGGTTGACCGAACAGCGTGACGGTGACCGACGAGTTCGTGTACGAGCTGCGCACCACGATCGCGCCGGGTGTGTCGTTGGTGAAGCGGACATCGAGCACCGGGTACGACAGCGTCGCCTCGCGGCCCATGGGGTAGCGCGAGATGTACCAGGAGTGCGCCTTCCACTGGTCGAGCTGTACGCCGGCGAAGAACGCCGCGTTGAACGTCGTGGTGCCGAACTGGGACACCCCGCCGCCGCAGGTGTCGACCAGTTCCCCCTGGACGATCGTGCCGGCCTCCACGTAGCCCTTCTCGCAGCGCCGTTCACCCGACAGTTCGTTGATCGAGAACTGCTCGCCCGGCAGGACGACGTCGCCGTCGACCACGTCCGCGAGGCGCTGGATGTTCTGGGTTCGGGGCTGGCCGCCGGTGTAATAGGTCGTGAACGTCCCGAGCACGTGGGTCGGGCGCAGTTCCTCGGCGCGGTCGAGGGGGAGTTCTGGCTCGACGATCTCGAGGTCGAGTTCGGCTTCGCGCACGTTGTCGGCGAACAGCACCGACAACTGTTCGGCGGCGCGGCCCGCGTGGAACCTGCTGCCGTTGGCGCCACCCTCGATCGACGTACTCACCTCGACGGGGGAGAAGTTCGTCGTGCCCTGGCTGTCGAAGTTCGACGGTGGCGTGCGCGGGACCACGAACGTCGGCTCGGTCGGTTCGGCGTCGAAGCGACGGACGGCGTCACCGAGCACCTCGGCGACGGCCTCGGTCGTGACCGTGATCGTCAGCGTCTTCGGCGCGTCACCGTCGGGCTGTGCCTGCGCCTCGACCGTGAGCAGGCGCGCGATGGACGCCGGTTCGACGGTCAGGCTCGTGCCGGCACCGGCCAGCACCAGCGGCGCCGCGATGGCGCCGCGGACCTGTTCGGCCACGCGATCGACGTCGGCGTCGGCCACGGGCTGGGGGGTGGTGTCGACCGGGAGCGGCAACTCGACCGAGCCGGCGGTCCCGAGTGCGTCGGTGAGCGTCGCGGTCAACTCGTCGATGAGCACCTCGGCGCGGCCGACGGCGTATTCGGTCGTGACCTCGAGGTCGTCGGGGTCGACCGTGACCGCACCGTCGAATTCGTCGCGATCGACCTCGGCGACGATGTCGGTGATGCGCGCCTCCACCGCGGCAGCGTCGAACCGCTCCTGCAGCGGGTAGCTGCGCTCGGTCCACAGGCTGCGCACCCGCTCGAACAGGTCGCCGGGCAGGCCGTCGCGACCGCGACGAGCGGCGGACTGCACGCTCTCGTCGACCGCGACCTCGAACGACACGTCCTCGGGTGTGACCACGAACTCGCGGTCCTCGAACGTGAAGGTCACCGTGTCGGCGCGCCGTTCATCGGCCATGGGCTGCAACGACGCGGCGGCCTCGCCTGGCGTCAGGCCCCCGACCTCGATGCCCGCGATCCGGGTGTTCGGCAGGATCTCGCCGCGCTGCAGCAGCCACAGGCCGAGCAGGGCGAGCAGGATCGCAGCCGCGACGGCGGCAGCGATGCCGCCGGCGATCAGCGCCGGCTTGCGTTCGGCCATGCTTGGTGACGTCCCCAGGAGAAATCGAGCGACAAAGCGAGCAAGATGGCGCCCGACGGCCCGTGGCACCGGCGGGAGCCTACCGCGGGGTACGACCGGCCTGCCGGAGTACCGCCGCCGGACGGGCACGGCCCACCGTTCGACGTGCGTCGCCGCACCCGGTCAGCTAGCTTGGGCCCCGCGTTCGCCGCTGTGCCTGGCCGTCGGGAGCTCACCCCGACCGCCTCCCGCAGTCGGCTCCTCTTCGCACCTGGCGGAACAACCGGACGCGGCTCGTCGCCCCGGAGGCATCAGTTGAGGTCTCGATCCCTGCGCGCCATGGCCCTCGCCCTGGTCCTGGTCTTCGTCGGCTTCGTCGGCCTCGTCGTTCCCACCGTCGCGGGTGCACAACAGGCCGAGCAGGCCCAACTCGAGCAGGCCCGTGACCGCCTCGACGAGCTCAGCCGCGAGATCCGCCAGGCCGAGGCCCGCGCCGGCGACGCGGACGCCGAACTGGCCGACGCCGACGCCCGCCTCGCCGAGGTCGAGGCGGTGGTGAACGAGG
>JAGXST010000041.1 GCA_018335555.1 Actinomycetota bacterium
TGTAGCCGGTCCCGAAGTCGTCGATCGCCAGTCGTATGCCGGCAGCGGCGAGCCGGTCCAGGTCGGTGACCATGCGCGGCATGTCGTCGCTGAGGACCGACTCGGTCATCTCCAACCCGACCCGCGCAGGTGGCACCCCGAGCTGCTCGAGCTCCTCCAGTACCCGGTCGGCGAAGCCGGGGCGGGCGAGTTGGCGCACCGAGACGTTGACCCAGCCCGCCCAGTCGAGGTCCTGGTCGATCCACCGTCGGACGGTCCGGAACGCCGCGGAGATGCACCACGCACCGAGCGGCTCGATCAGACCCGTGTCCTCGGCCAGGCCGATGAACGTGCCCGGTGCCACGAGTCCGCGCTCGGCATGCCGCCACCGGACGAGGGCTTCGACACCCTGCACACGGCCGGTCCGCAGGTCGAAGGCCGGCTGGTGGTGCAGCACGAAGTCGCCCGCCTCGACCGCCTGGCGCAACTCGACCTCGAGGTGCAGCCGCGCCGCGACCTGGTGGTGCGCCTCCTCGTCGTAGAGCGCGCTGCGGTCACGGCCGGCGTCCTTGGCGCGGTACAGCGCGACGTCGGCGGTGCGCAGGATCTGGTCCGGGTCGTCGCCGGCGGCCATCCGTGCGATCCCGATGCTGGCGGTGGCGTACAGGCGGTGCTCGACGATGTCGAACGGGACACGCAGGCGCTGCAGGATTCGATCGGCGATGTGCTGGCCGAGGTCGAGGTCGGCGCCGGGCAGCAGCACGACGAACTCGTCACCGCCCATCCGCGCCACGGTGTCCCCGGGCCGAACGGCGGCACGCAATCGGGCGGCGACCTCGACCAGAAGTGCGTCGCCGATGCCGTGCCCGAGCGAGTCGTTGATCTGCTTGAACCGGTCGACATCGAGGAACAGCACGATGCCGCTGCGCGTCGCCTCGGCGAGCAGATCGGCGACCAGGCGTCGGTTGGCCAGGCCCGTCAGCGCGTCGTGGGTCGCCTGGTGCGCCAGCGTGCGCTGGGCCTGCTGCGCCTGCTGTCGGGCCGCCTGCTCGGCCTGGAGCAGGCGTTCGCGTTCCTGTTCGTTCCGGCGACGTCGACCGATGTCGCGGAAGTACACGGCCAGGCCGGCGGTCGGCAGCGGATAGACGCGCACCTCCGACCACAGTCCCAACAGTTCGTAGTAGGACTCGAACACCTCGGGCTCGCGCGTCGCGGCGACCCGCCGGAACGCCGCCTCGAAGGCGGAATCGCTCGGGAACTCGTCCCACAGTTCGCGACCGAGCAGACGTTCGCGCGAAGCGCCGAGGATGCGTTCCGCCTCGGCGTTGACGTAGGTGAAGCGCCACTCGTCGTCGAGGGCGTAGTACGCGTCGGTGATCACCTCGAGGGCGTCGGCCAGTTCGTGCCCGCACGGGCGTGCCCAGGCCGTGATGTCGACCATGGTGCCGACCAGGCCCGTGGATCCGGGCTCGGGCTCGCGTCCGCGGACCAGCACCTGCCGTCCCTCGGCCGCTCCGGTGACGCGGAAGCACGCATCGACCGACCCGTCCGCGGCGGTCAGGACCGTCGCGACGCGGACGCGGTCGTCGGGGTGGACCAGGTCCAGCCAGGTCGCGAGCGAGGTGCTGTGCGGGGTGTCGACGCCCAGGATGTCGCACAGCATCGCGTCCCACACCACGTCGCCGGTGCGACGGTCGAGGGCCCACCGGCCGACGCGCCCGGCCTCTACGGCATGGGCGAGGCGCTGGACACCGTCGGCGTTCTCGCCGGCACCTTGCACGGCGCCTCCCCCCGCGAGTCAGGGTGCGGGAGGGTAGCCGCCATCATCGGTGAAGCGGCGGGAGTCAGGCGACCAGGGACGAGAGCAGCGCGTCGAGGACGTCGCGGATCGAGACCACGCCGAACGGTTCGCCTCGCCTGGTCACCACCAGGTGCCGGATCCCGGCGTCGCGCATCACGCCGGCGGCCTCGTCGAGCGTGGCCGACTCCGGCACGGTGAGCACGTCGGTGCTGGCGTGGTCGACGACGCGCTCGACCGCGAGATCGGCGCGGTCGGCAACGGCGCTGACCAGGTCGCGTTCGGAGAACACGCCGCGGAGGCCGTTCGGCCCCACGACGACGAGCAGTCCGAGTTCGTCGGCGGCCAGCAGCGACGCGGCCTGTTCGAGCGTCGCGCTGGACGTCACGACGGCGATCGGTGTGCGGACGACGGTCGCAACGGTGGTGGGCTGGGCCCTCATCTGTCGGCTCCTGGCTCGGTAGCCAACGGTCGCGCATGGCCGTCGGCCGAGGCAGGGCCACAGGTCCCGTTCGGAGAGGACCCCCGCAGCGCTACCCGTCGAGCAGCCGCCGCTTCTGGCTCTCGAACTCGGCATCGGTGAGATGGCCGCGTTCGCGCAGGGTCGCCAGACGCTCGAGCGCCTCGACGGGGTCGAGCCCGCGGCTGCCGGAGCGCTGGTCGAGCATGCGCAGTTCGCGGGCGGCGTACACCTCGTGCTGGAAGCCCTCGGGGTCGGGGATGTCGTGCAGTTCGCTGCGTCCCTGGCTACCCGCTGCCTCGAGCACGACGTCGCCGTAGCGCAACAGCCGCTCGATGACGGTCTGGCTGAACAACACGTTGGTGACCTGCTCCAACGGGATCTCCACGCCGGTACGGGCGATGACGCCCTTGCGCACGACGACCCGTTCGGTCGTGAGCACGTACGTGGTGAACCACCACGACAGCACGAATCGGCCGGCGAACAACACCCACAGCCCGACGGCCGCCGCGACCGCGACCCACTGCCAGGGGGCATCGAGGGCGGCGAAGGCCGCCCCACCGAGCGCGGCGAGCAGCATCGCCCAGAACAGGGGCGGCAACAGCACCTTCCAGTGCGGCCGGAACAGCAGCAGCACGTCCTCGTCGTCGGACAGCAGCCGTTCGGGGTAGCGCATGGCGGTCCTCGGTACACGTCGCGACGCGGGGCGCGCCGGAACCGCGATGCTAGGGGCCGATTCCGGCCACGACCGGCGTTTTCTCGCCGTGACCGGGCTGGACCTTTCGGCGGCCGCCTCGGGACTTGTCGCCCTGTCGGCTGCGGCCCGGAACCGGCATCATGGGACATGTCCAACCGGTCCACATGGCCGGTCCACCTCGAAAGGAGACCGTCATGGGCCTCATCGTCGTCGGTATCGACGCGTCGGACCACGCCAGGCGCGCCCTCGAATGGGCATTCGCCGAGGCGGAGTTGCGAGGCGCCGAACTCGAACTCGTCCACGCCTACGCGCGTCCCGAACCCTTCTACTACCCGGGTGTCATGGTCACCGACTTCCCCTCCGAGGAGGAGTTGCAGGTGGCCGCCCGTCAGGTCGTCGAGGACACGGTCGCCAAGATCGTCCCGCGACCGGACGTCCCGGTCACCATCACCGTGCAGGCCGGCGGGCCCGCCGGAGTGCTCTGTGGCCGCGCCAACGATGCGGACCTCGTCGTCGTCGGCGCGCGTGGCCTCGGCGGCTTCCGCGGTCTGCTGCTCGGCTCGGTCAGCCAACAGGTCGTCACGCACAGCCCGTGCCCGGTCGTGATCATCACCCCGGAACGGCGTCACGCCGACTGATCCGCGTCCGATACGTGTCCCTGGCCGGGTGACCGGCCGGGGACCCTCGGCTGCCCGGGTGCGGAGGCGGCGGCGCCCGGCCGCTAGGTTCGGCGGCTCGCATCCCCGGATCGAGGAGCACCATCCGTGCAGGACCTGGGCGCGGCTGGCCTGGTACGCGGCCGAGGTGTGCACCTGGGCGACCTGACCGCGGTGCTCGCGCAGCGTTACGGCGACCGCCCCGCGGTCGAGGACCCGACCCCGACCCCCGGCCGTGACGCCGACGAGCGTCGCAGCTTCCGCGACCTCGAGGTGGCCGTCGGTCGGTTCGCCGCCGTGCTCGACGACGTCGGCGTCGCCGCCGACCAGCGCGTCATGGTCGCCATCGACAACCGGCTCGACGTGGCACTGCTGACGTTCGCGCTCGCACGTCTCGGCGCCGTCGCGGTGCCGGTGAACCATCGGCTCTCGCGCGGCGAGCTGGCCGCGGTCGCCGAGGCATCCGGCGCGGTCGCCGCGATCGTGGACGACGAGGTCGCCCCACGGCTCCCGGCCGGTCTCGCCCTCCTCGACAGCGCCGACCTCGGCCGCCGCCTCGACGACGTCGAACCGATCGGGCCCGCCGGCGGCGACCCGCGGGCCACGGTCGTCCTGCTGGCCACCTCGGGTACGACGGGCATGCCGAAGGCGGCGGCGCTGACCAGCCGCGGCCTGCTCGGCGCGCTCGGCCGGCTCGCCGCGCTGCCGGTCGGTCGGCCTCGTGGCCTGCGCTCGGGCCGCGACCTGGTGCTGGCGATGCTGCCGCTCACCCACGTGATGGGACTCTCGGTGCTGCTCGGCAGCCTGTCGGCCGGCGTGCTGCTGGTCCGGCGCTCGCGGTTCGACGCCGTCGAGGCGCTCGAGTTGATCGAGCGACGCCGCCCCAACGTGGTGGTCGGCGTCCCGACGATGTTCGCCGACCTCGAGGAGAAGGGTGCCTCGGCGTTCGACCTCTCCAGCGTGCAACTGTGGATCTCCTCGGCCGACGCGATGCCCCTCGACCGGGCCCGCCGGTTCCAGCGGCACGGCGCGATCGTGCAGGTCGCCGGGCGCCGCCTCGGTCGCGCGGCCTTCCTCGACATCTACGGCATGGTCGAGTTGTCGGGCGCTGCCGCCGTGCGCGTCCTGCTGCCCGGGCCGCTACCGGCACCGTCGTTCGCGGTCGCCCTGCCCGGCGTGGCCGTCCGCGCCGTCGACGAGGACGGCCGTCCGCTGCGCGCCGGACGCAGCGGCGAACTGCAGTGGCGCGGCGGGTCGGTGCTCCAGCGCTACGAGGGACATCACGAGTCCGGACGCGACGAAGGTGGCTGGTTCGCCAGCGGCGACGTCGGGCGGGTCTGGCGTGGTGGTGTCCTGCAGGTCAGCGGGCGCAACCGCGACCGGCTCAAGGTGAGCGGGTTCAGCGTGTTCCCCGCCGAGGTCGAGGCCGAACTGCGTGACGCCCCCGGTGTGCGCGAGGTCGCGATCGTCGGGGTGCCCGACGACCGCACGGGCGAGCGCCTGGTCGCCGCCGTCGTGCCCGGGCCCGGCTTCGACGCCGACCGGTTCCTCGCCTGGGCGGGCGAGCAGACCGCCGGCTACCGCCGCCCGCGCGACGTCGTCGTCGTCGACGAGATCCCGCGCGGCAACCATGGCAAGATCGACCGGGCCGCAGCGACCGATCTCGTCGTCGGCCGCGCCGCCGCCGACGAGACAGCGGGAACGGCATGAAGACGCAGCGTGTGCGCCTCCCGGTGGTCGACCCGCGTGTCGAGACGGTGACGGCCGTCCTGCAGCGCCCCGACGACATCAGTGGTCCGCCGGTCCTGCTCACCCACGGTGCAGGCGGGGACCTCGATGCCGAGGGACTGGTCGCGCTCGGTGACGTCATCGCCGGCCTCGGCAGCGTGGTGGTGCGGGCCAACCTCCCGTACCGCGAGGGGGGACGGCGGGGTGCGCCGCGGGCCGAGAGTTCGGTCGCCCCGTTCGTGTCGTTGTGGCAGTCGGCGGACGCGCTGCTGCGCGAACGCGATCTCGTTCGTGCCGGGACACCATGGGTCCTCGGCGGCAAGTCCTACGGGGGGCGCGTGGCCTCGCTGGCCCTCGCGGACGACCCGGCCGACGGCTCGGCTCGACCCGCCGCCGCAGGCCTGCTGTTCTACGGCTACCCGCTGCACCCGCCCGGCAAGCCCGAGAAGCTCCGGGTCGCCCACTGGCCCCGGATCGGCGTGCCGTGCCTGTTCCTGCAGGGAGACCGCGACCCGTTCAGCACCGGTGACCTGCTCGAGCAGCACCTGACGAAGCTGCCACGCCGGGCGACCCTCGAGATTGTGCAGGGTGGCGACCACTCGTTGCGTGTGACCGGCGCCGCCAGCCCCGACGGCCGCCCACGTTCGGCGGTCGCGGCGATCCGGGATCGCGCGGGCGCGGTCGACGAATGGCTACGGTCGCTGTAGACCGGGCGGGGCAGGCCCACCGGCGACGCACGCGGCGGTGGCCACCATGCTCAGCGAGTTCCGGGAGTTCATCAACCGAGGCAACTTCGTCGACCTCGCCGTCGGCTTCGTCATGGGTGTCGCCGTGACCGGCGTGGTGAACACGATCGTCGAACGCCTGATCATGCCACTGGTCGCGGTGGTGTTCGGGCAGCCCGACTTCGACTCGATCGGCGTGTTCGCCTGCACCGCCGAGGGCTGCGCCGGCTCGGTCGGGGCCGTACTGACCGCCCTGGTCAACTTCCTGGTCATCGCGTTCGTGCTGTTCCTGATCGTGCGCGCCTACAACCGACTGCAGCGCGACGACCCGGCCGAGCCCGAACCCGAGGCCGACTCCGACGAGGTCGTGCTCCTGCGCGAGATCCGCGACGCCATGGTCCGCCGCGACACCCTCTAGCCCTCGTCGTCGGAGAACCTCGCGGCGACGGCGCGGCGCACGGCCCGGCGGGCGGCC